>NZ_OY762947.1:4317500-4587500 GCF_963666695.1 uncultured Desulfobacter sp. | reverse complement strand
CAACGTCCTGATTGCACTATGATCCCTGGCTGCAGCCGCTTTTTTCAAACGAGTTAAATTATTGTCTAAAGAAATACCGTCAAACGGGCAACTGTTGACCACCATAATTTTTTTATGAGCTGTGGGCACAACATTTTCCTGGGCTGTGATTAATTCTTCATAAAGTTTTTCCCCCATTCTTAATCCCGTATATTTAATCTTTATATCTACATCGGGTTCAAATCCGGATAAACGAATCAAATCTCTGGCCATTGTATCAATGCTTATAGGCGCTCCCATTTCCAGGATATAAATCTCGCCGCCTTTGCCCATGGCACCGGCCTGAAGAATCAGTTGACAAGCTTCAGGGATAAGCATGAAATAACGAATCATTTCAGGATGTGTAACCGTTACCGGCCCCCCCTCTTTTATTTGCTTCTTGAACAGAGGTACAACGCTTCCAACGCTTCCGATAACATTACCGAATCTGACGGTTATAAAGCAGGTGCCTTTATCAGTGGCATTATTTTCACGTTGGATTAAAAGTTCAGCAAACCGCTTGCTTGCACCCATGACGTTGGTGGGATTGACTGCCTTGTCTGTTGAAACAAAAACAAAACGCTCGCATTGAAAGGTCCGGGCGGCGTCAATAAGGTTGCAGGTCCCGACAATATTGTTCTCAACAGCTTTCCAGGGATGAACTTCAAGCATGGGGACATGTTTGTAGGCCGCCGCATGAAAAACAATTTCAGGTCTATATTGAGAAAAAATCTTGATCACTTCACTTGGACTCTGAATATCTCCTAAAATAGGGACCACATCAATATCGGGAAAATTTTTTTTAAGCTCCAGATCAATTTCAAACAGAGGGCTTTCGGCTCGTTCAAAAAGAATCAACTGTTTTGGTTTGTAACGGCAAATCTGGCGGCACAAGCCGATTCCTATGGAACCGCCGGCGCCAGTGACCATAACAGTTTTGTGTCCGAGGTAATCACCAATACGTTCCTGATCCAGACTCACGGGCTGACGCCCCAGAAGATCCCTGTACTCCACATTACGAATTGCATTTAAGGTAATTTTACCATCAATCAGTTCTCCCATGTCAGGCACGGTTTTAAATTCAACACCTGCCTGACGGCACAGGGCAACAATTTGTCGCATTCGTCCAGCACTTGCGTTTGGAATAGCAATGATTACTTCATCTACGTATTTCGATCTTATGGTCTGCTCAAGATTATCAATGCTATTAAGCACAGGAACTCCATGAATTTTTCTTCCGATCTTATTCTTATCATCATCTAGGAAACCGATAACATGGGATTTCACATTGGGATTTTCTTTAAATTCCCGACAGACTCTCTGACCGCAGTCGCCGGCACCAATAATAACCATTCCCCGGCCGATCTGCCCCATTTTTCTGCTGAAAATTTTCTTCAGTGCAAAACGGATGGCTGCCAGGCCCACATCTCCGGAAAACTCCTCAAAACACAACCGGGTAAACATTCGAATACTTGTAAGGCCAATCACAGTAAAACACCAGTCAATGACGAACACGGATCTGGAAAAATACTTAAACCGGGTTGCAAATAGTACGATTACAATAATAGAAATTGTAGCCAAGGCAGAAGCTTTGACAATATCAATGATGTCTTTCAAACTGGTGTACCGCCACATGCCCCGGTAGACATCAAAAAGATAAAAACAGATTAGTTTAAAGATCAGCACATAGGCTGACGTTTCGAAAAATCTTTGGCTTGCCCAGTCTGGGATATTAAAATCGTAACGGATCAGATGCGCCATGTAGTAGCTGACTGTGAGGATCAAAAGGTCAACGGCAAGTGTTAGAAGGAAATTTCCGGATAACTTAATTTTCATTGGAACAAAACGTACCTCAACTCATCAGCCTTTCATAACTTTGAACTATGAAACAAGGACTTTTAACCACAATAACGATAGCTCCCTTGACTTTCCGCGCTCCATCCAACAGGATGGCCAACCCTTTGTATCATCTTACCACGTCGACAAAAAGAGCAAAGTCTTCAAATCGTATAAAAATCAATCCAAGGATATTAAGGGATGGGCATAATTACCAAGAATATCGCAGTGTAATACCAGCAGTAACTCCTGAATCTCGGGTCACGGAATAGAGACCGGGTGTTTTATATTGATTGTCAAACAAATTCTTTACAAACAAGTTTACATCAAAAGGGAAATAGTTTCTTATCCTCAAATTGACGTCCATCACCCAGGCGTCCCCGCATGACTTGACGTCCATCACCCAGGCGTCCCCGTATGGCTGGGTTTCGTCTTGTACAGGAAAATAAATGCTCTGGCTGCCAAAATATCTGAGTTCCGGCACAAGGGACAAATTCCGGTTGATATCCCAAAGCGCTTTCACCGTGCCCATGATATCCGGGCCAGTCTCATAGGCATGGGACAACTCAACATAATGTTTTATTATATCACCATCATCTCGATCAATATAGGTGTAATCATTATAATAATACGTTTCATCAGTTCCTGAATTGTTAAGCAATGTCAGATTTGCGCACAGCGTCAAATTCGGGAGAAACTGATGTTCCACTTCCAGCTCCAGGCCATATATATCCTGACTGTTTGGACTTGAAAGACCAGCCCCTGCATACCCGTTTTCAATAACATGATTCTCTATTTCATTTCGAAACAGGGTGACAGCCGCCCGTGTTCCCATATGTTTCCATGAAAACCCTAAATTCAAGGTAGTTATCTTATCAAGCCCTAAATTCAAGGTAGATATCTTTTCAGGCCCCAGGTAAGACTCCTGCCCAAGTTTAGAGGCCTCGACCATCTGGCCGGCAAAAGGAGTCCTGTAGCCGGTACCGAAAATCCCTTTAAGGATGAACTTATCTATGTTCCAGCCAAACCCTGCAGTATAGCTGACTTCATCCTCATAGGCGCTGTGGTTATCATAACGCGCTCCGGCCCAAATTTCCACAAGATTAAACTTATGGCGGTATTGTCCAAAAACAGAAAACAGATCATTGGAAAAATCATATTGTGCACTGTTGGGAAGGAAATCCAAATTTTCATCTGTTAAATATACTGGGAAAAATCCGTCCCACACTGGAACCCGGTCATACCGATCAGATCTCAGGGAGATCCCTGTGGTTAAAAGCGACTTGGAAAGAAAAAAAGACCTGTCATAAATCACTTCGGAAAATAGTGAAGATTCCTTGCGGTCAAGGGTGTTGTCTATAATTGTATAATCCAAAGATATTCCGGACAGGTAGCCTGTAAAGCGCACCCCGGAATCCTGGTCAATGGATTTTACAGCTTCAAGCTTAACCATATGCCTGGTGGATGCCGCCTGCTCTTCCCAAGTAAAATCGTCATACCAGTCAGACACCGTATATGCATTAAGGCTGTCTGACAACCGCAATGAAAGCGATAGCCAATTTTGATAGGTTACGCTCCCGTAGAAATTAACAAAATGGGAATCGTCTGCATTTTTTCTTCCATACCGATCTTCAGGTGGGGTAGGAACAATGTCGTCATTGGGAGAGACAATGCCGTCATTCCAAAAACGGACAATATTTGTTTCAGGACCGTCATCTTCTGCAAACCGCCCTGAAACAGACGCAAACCCTGACCATCTGTCTTTTTCACATCCATAGTTCAGGTAAACCTCCCCTGAGTTATCGCCTGAAGATAAGTTAAGGCCGCTTTGAAAGCCTTTAACATCCTTACCTGTAAGGGGAACAAGATTGATAACCCCGGCAAACGCATCCGGTCCCCACAAAACAGAACTCCCCCCCCTGATCACTTCAATGCGCTTTACAGCAGCAAGACTTGTTTCATAATCCATATAATTTTCGGATTTTACCACACCGGACCCCATGGGCACTGTATCAAAAAGGGTCAAGGCGGAATTCGGAACACCTCGCAGGTAATATGTGCTGGATCTTTCAGTTTGATTGATATGAAATCCAGGGGTTCCTTCAAGGGCCTGTGACAGGGTAAATGCATTGTTGGATTCAAACGCCTGCCTTGTGATAACATCAACAATGGCCGGAGCGCTCCAGGCAGCTTCTTCTTTTCTGGAGGCAATGGACAGCATCTCTAAATCCTCGCCCACAAACATAAGCATAGTATCAGATGCCCATACCCAGGAAGTCCAAAAAGAAATCCAGGCGGAAAATAAAATGATTACGGCAGTGTTAAGTTTCCCTATCAACATTCCACCTTTACTGGTTTGGCTCCATATTTTTCAACAGCACCCTGAATTTGGAGCGGCTTATGCCCAAAAGCTTTGCGGCATATGTCTGGTTGTTACCGGACTTATCCAATGCCTGCTTGACAAGACTCATCTGAACCTGCTGCAACGGAATACCGTTGGACGGGAGCCTGATTACCGTATGCTGGGCCGGGCTGACCGGCTGGTCGACCTGCAGAAAAGACAACGTCTGGGAAGTAATTTTTTGCGTATCCCTGGTCAATATCAGGCAGCGCTCAAGAACATTGGCAAGCTCCCTGACGTTTCCCGGCCAAGGGTACTCCGTAAGCTTGGCACAGGCGCCATCACTGAGTTGATGCCCCGCACCAAAGGAAAATGTATTGATAATATGTTTCGCAAGTGGAACAATATCTTCTTTCCTGAGTCGCAGCGGCGGAATTTCAATGGGAAACACATTAATTCTGTAATATAAATCCTGGCGAAATTTTTTATTCATAACCATTTGGCCGAGGTTCTGGTTGGTCGCACAGATTACCCTGACGTCGACGGGAATCTCTTCATTCCCCCCTACTCTTTGAATTTTTTTCTCCTGCAGGGCCCGTAAAAGCTTGCCCTGGGATTCCAGTGGCATATCCCCTATCTCATCAAGGAACAGGGTGCCGGAGTCGGAAAACTCAAACCGGCCCCGGGTCCTGGCAGAGGCACCTGTAAAGGCACCTTTTTCATATCCGAACAGCTCTGACTCCACAAGGTTTGAAGAAATGGCCGCGCAGTTCACTGCCACAAATCTCTTATCACATCTATGGCTTTTGCTGTGAATATAATTTGCAAGCACTTCTTTGCCTGTGCCGGACTCCCCTAGAATCAACACCGCAGTATCCACGGTGGCCACATTATCTGCTAAAGCCACCACGTCCTGCATTGCCTTGGATTTATAAATAAAATTTTTTGACTTCTCTGCCCCTGAAAGGGCCTGTTTCATTTCCTGGTTCTCGGTTATCAGCCTGGACAAATTTATTGCCTTTTCAACAGCTAAATGAATTTTCCCAGACTCAAAGGGCTTGGTTATATAATCGCATGCGCCTTGTTGCATCATTTCCACGGCTGATTCAATGGTTGCAAACGCAGTAATGAAAATTACGGGCGTTAAAATATTTTCCTCCCGCATTTTGCTGATGAGCTGTTTGCCGTCCATAACAGGCATTTTAATATCTGAAATTATTAAATCATAACTGTTGTTTCCCAGCATTTCAAGCGCATTGGCGCCATGGATCGCTTTATGCGTTTTCATCCCCTTACTTTCAAGCATCATTGAAAGCAGGTTTCTTAATTTTTCTTCGTCATCAACTATTAATATCTGTGTCATAAACTTTTAACACCTCTGGTTCCCGAATATTTGAAAACAATGTTACGCAAAAGCAGCATCCACCGCTTTTTGGTGATTCTATGCTTATGTTTCCACCGTGGGCCTTTATTGCCTGATCGGCAAAAGCAAGGCCCAGACCTGTTCCGGTTGACTTAGTCGTAAAAAAGGGGTCAAAAATTTTAGCCTTTTTTTCCCGGCTGATACCCGGCCCCTGATCTTGAATGAAAAGCTCCCATTTGTGTGCAGTTTTATCTATTTTATAATGTTCCACCACGCTTATTATAACCAAGCCTTTATTATCATTGGCTTCACAGGCGTTTTTAATGATATTGCCTATCCCTCGCGAAAGCAGGTCAAAATCAGCCTGTGCCTCAAACTTGGATTCAGGAATTCTGCAATCCAATTCAACTTCGGTCATTGATGATTGGATATCAAACCCCATGACGATCTGTTCCAACAACTGGTTTAAATTTATCTTTTCAAACTGTGGTTTTGCAGGCTTTGAAAACATTAAAAAACTTTCAATCAGGTGATTCAGACGAACAATTTCCTCCTCTGCATAGCTTAAAAGCAAATTATTGCCCGGAATATTAAATTCGGATTTAATCAGCTCAAGAGAGGACTTAATAATTCCTAAAGGATTTTTAACCTCATGGGCGACCATCATTGAAAACTTACCCACTTCTACCAAAGCCTGTTGTCTAGTCAGTTTCTCGTATGTGCGCACAAGGGTTTTACGGCCTTGGGACAAAGAATCAAGCATGTTGTTAAAAGCCTGACTCAACCGGATGATTTCGGGGGTGGTACCGGGGGCAGCCCGCACATCCTGGTTGCCCATTGACACTTTTCTGGCTGTTTCCGAAAGTGAAACAATGGGAGCGACAAGGGATCTTGAAATAAAATAAAAAATCAGGCATGAGACAAGGATCAAGGCAATCGCGCTAACAACCACCTGATTTTTCATTGTGTTTATGAGCTCAGTGATGCCCTGGAGCGAATAAACTATCTTCACCTCCCCTATGATTTCCGGATCTTTGTTTTTTCCCATCCCCCCGACCCAAGTCAGGTTTTCCTGGCTGTTTGATGAAAAAACATTTTTATTGATCTCTTCAAATGGGCCGGGTAACATTCGGCGTCCCCGGGCAAGGGTATTTTTGTTTTGGTCAAGAATTGCTACGGCTGTAACATCGTCTTCCGTTAGCATATTTTCCACCAACCCCTGGAGTAAATGTTTTTCTCCGATCAACAGACCAAGCTCACAATTCAAAGCCAGGTATTGGGTCATGAAATCAATACGCTGATGAAACCGTTTAGTAACAAAGTTGCTGATCATAAATATTCCAAGCCACCCTAAAGTCAACGTGGTCAGTGTAATCAGTATCACTGCCGCTGAAAGAAGGCGTGCATGAATGCTAATATTTTTAAAACCCAACATTATTGTTTAACGCTGATTCCTAATTTTTTTGCTATTCTCTGATTGACAATGGTTTTAAATACAGGTGGATCAGCCATCCATTGGCCTGAGTCCAGAAAAGCCTTTATTTTTAATGCTGCCTGGCTGCCTAAAGCATTATAATCAAATTCAAAGGAAAAAACCGCACCAGACAGGGTAAAAAAAGAGTTATAACCAATCACACCCGTGCCCTGATAAATCCCCTGCTTGATCACATACTGAATAATTTTTTCAGAAATAACTGTCTGGTCCGGGATCATCCAAATAGCATCAATTTTACCTATATAAGATTTAAGTTGTTGAAAAATATGTTTTTTTGAGTCAACTTGTATGGAAATTATTTCAAAAGAATATTTTAAGGCTGCGACCTGTGCCTGGTCATAAAATTCCTGGTTAAACCTTGGATCGAACAAAACACCTATAGTTCCAAGGTCTTCAAAATGTCGACTGATCTCTCTGGCCTGAATTTCAACGGGTATTTTTAAAGCAATGCCCCTGGCATCATCCGGCAAGCCGGTGCAATTTTGCGGATCAAGGATGGCTGTGTATATTTTGGGAGATTGGAGACTTGCAGCTCCCCAAATAAAGACAGCAGCCTCAGGTCCTATGGCTGCAATCAGTTTATAGTTCTTCAGTGTTAGTTGATGTAAAATATTGTCCTGAATTGATTTGGTTTCAGGGGCAAGGATAAAAATATCAACATCCAGCTGAACTTCTTCAGATTTAGCCTTGATCCCGTCACCGACCTGGATATATGGCTTGATTTTTTTTGAAATAACAACGGCTATGCGATCATTGCCTTTACTGTCATCAGCCAGGCAGGGGTGCTGAAATAGACAGAGGCCCAAACCTGTACAAATCATTAAAACCAGACAAAGCGCCCCTTTATGTGTGAATATGCCAAGGCATTTCATGGTTTTGCCTTGGCATAACTTTATTATATCAAACAATCTTTCTGCCAAATGAAATACCCGAATTCCAGGTTAAATTATTAAAAGCCTATGCATACACTAATTGATTGGTACCGGGATTTCAAGGCCTGTGTACGATGTCCCTAACCACTGAATACAACCGTGAGCTGTGCGCGGCGCTGGAAGGTTTTCTTTGATGACTGCATTTTGGCTGCAAATCGGTGTTCTCCTGTTGAACCGATTTTGAAAATACTCGGCTTCAGGCCGTTTTTCACCATTTCATGAACAACGTTGGCGGCACGGGATGCGCCTAACTCCAGATTGGATGGATATTTTTTGGTATGGATGGGGTCCGGATCTGAATATCCGTTGACATAAACTTTAACATCATAGGGTTTAAGAAATCGCGCCAGTTTTCTTAAGAAGGATTTGTATTCCTTGGCCAGGGCAGCGCTGCCGGAAGAAAAGAGGATTGGCAGGGTATTGTTAATCTTTGCGCAGCTGCCGTCTGCCGCCATAACCTCTACCCAGTCTTCAAGGCCGGCCTTCTTAACGGCCTGTTCAATGTCCGAAAGTTTTGTCGGCACATAGGATTTGCCGGATATTTTTACACTGTCTTCCATATGTTGTATGGACGAAACCCGAATCTGTGTTGTTTTCTTTTCCCTATCTTTTTTTATGTCATAAATTTTCTGATATTTTGCAACTGTGCCGGCAAGATGTTTTTTTTGCGTCTTAAGCTGGTAAATCTTTTTCTCTTTCAATTCAACAGAGTCATGAAGTAACTTTGGAATGCTTCTTCCGGAATCAGATATACGGTTTATTTTGACGATAAGCCAATCAAGGGCTTTTTGAGTATCATGGATTTGTTCATTCAAAACGCCCACCTGGGTCCGGTAGTCTCCAAGGATTCCCTCAAGTTCTAATAATTGAATACGTTTCCGGATCAAGTTGAAGTGCTTGGTAAGCGCCATTTGCAATATTGGCATAACAAAAAAGCATTATGATCAAAGTTATCAGGACAAACACCACCCTGCCCGGGAATGTCGATGTCAAAGGATAAGATCCCATGTGTCTCCCCCCCCCCCTGTGTCAAAATTGTCGGTTGAATTAAATAAACGTCTTATTTCAGATATTGCACACCTGTAACCTGCTTAACAGCATCACCCCTCATCTGCAATACCCACAGGCCACCAGATCATCCCTTTTTTCGAAAAATTAATTCTCAATCTCAACCGGGCAAAGTGATGCCATATTCTCCCTGGGTGATATCCATCACTTCCGTTCCCCTTAACCAGGATTGCGTATGCACTTGGATTGTATCCTGGTTTACCGAACCCCGTCCCGCTTTCATGTAAGCATCCACATAAACACCGCGTACTTTTTCAACCAATTGCCGATATCCATCTGCAACGGCGGCACGTTCGGCCATGAGTATTGCTTCCCCTTTTGTTAATGCATTTTCAGGCTCAATCCCCTTACCGGTTACCTGAAACGTGACAACTTTTTGATTAACCGTACTTTGCACAGAAGAATCCAAAACACCTCCCGGCCCTTCCGTAGAAGAATTATTATGAGTACAGCCCCATAAGGATAAAGCAATTAAACATACCGACAAAACCAATCGTTTATTCATAACACCATATCTCCCCTTTACGGTTAACAGTTGCAAAATCAAATGCGTCGGTCATTGATTCATATATTGTATTCATGGTAAAAACGGATCGTCAATTCAGGCTTTAAACTTTAGAAACATTGATTTTTCAACGTTTACAGTTAAAATAAAGCCGACAACCCATGCTTAAAACGGACAACTAAATGCAACCCGGTTTGAACTATTATAAATACCATTCAAAATTTGTACCTTGTTTCATAAAAAAAACCGGCCGGCTGTTCTCCACGGGTATAATTTTTGTTCTAATATGCTTAAAACCCTTGGCGGCCGGACCTCTTAAAGAAATCACCACCTATTACATTCGATTTGATCTTAAGAGTTCAAGCCAGCGGATCACCGACGGAAAACTGACAATGGTGCCGGCACATGAGGAATTCAGGGCGGCAAATTTTTCTTATTTTCCAATATCCGGCATTATCCCGGCCCTGCCCCAGGAAATGGCCCAGATTATTGAGGCCAAAGCAAAACAGAATGCATTTATTCAATTGCTGGAACAAAAGGGGCTAAAATCAGTAACAACCCTGAATTATGATACTATTATCAGCTATGAAGGCTGTGTCCAGATGCCTGTTGCCCTATTTATTTCGCCGTATGACGATAAAAACAAAGGATTTCCTTATACTGCCCGGGTTCTTTTCAGTCCGTTGAGCTTTCCTGATCAGTGGGAGTCATTGCGTCGCCGGTTTAAAATTAAAAAACTTCTTGACAATTTTTTCCTTTTCTTCCAATAGCCTATCCTTAATTAAAAAAATATGAAAAATAAAATTCAATTATATATTAGCTCGACAGGCTGTTACGGAATAGATAATTTTTCCAAGTTCAAGGCGGAAAATAAATTTGGCCACAGGCATACACGCAGTATTCCGAGGACCAAATTTATTTCTCTAACGCAGAAATTGGGAAAATTAGCATTCCGTAACAGCCTGTCGACCATTTTGGTTCTTTTTCTGACCCTTTCCACATCCTTGCATGCTTGGGCCCAAACATCAGGTATTCTTTTATCCGACGATCAAGGCAAAACAATTTATGCAAAAAATCCGAATAAACCGTTCATTCCTGCATCAACCTTGAAAATACTGACCAGTCTTGCCGCAATCAAAACGTTAGGTCCGGATTTCCATTTCCAGACATGGGCCTATTACGACAAAACAACATGTGACCTTTACCTGAAAGGATTTGGAGATCCGTTCTTTGTCTCCGAGGAAATAAACAAATTTGCACGTCAAATCTCAGATCATCTTTTCAAACAGGTATCTAAAGGGCCTATCTCATCTGCGGTTATCCGAAATATAATTGTGGACCAGACCTATTTTACGCCCCAGGTTGCAATTCCCGGCGCCGGTTCCTCCACCAATCCCTATGACGCCACAAACGGAGCGCTGTGCGCCAATTTTAACACAATTTTTTTAAAATGGGACAGCCGGAGCAGGCAATATATCTCTGCCGAAAAGCAAACCCCTTTTCCAGACATTTTGGCACAGCAGATTAGGCCCGGATCAAAAAAAACAGAAAGGATTCTTCTGTCCTATAATCTTCGACAACATTATCCGGGCATACTGATGTACTATTTTTTAAAGGCGGCAGGAGTAGAAATATCAGGCACTGTCCAAGAAGGCCTTTTTGCAGGATCTGATAAAAACTGCATTGTATACACATCCTCTTATAGCCTGGCAGACATTGTGAAAAAATTAATAAAATTTTCGAACAACTTTATTGCCAACCAGCTCATGCTGACCATGGGGGCCAGCACCTACGGTCCTCCGGCCACCCTTGAAAAAGGAACTGCAGTCCTAAATAAATTTGCAGAAGAAGTGATAGGTTTAAAGGATGTCGCCATTGTTGAGGGCTCCGGTCTGTCCCGACGCAACCACATGACGCCTGCACAGATGAGGAAGATTCTTATTGCATTTATCCCCTGGTATGAATTTTTAAAAAGGGATGGAAATGAATTTTATAAAACCGGTACGCTATCGGATGTCAGAAGTCGTGCCGGCTTTATCCGTGGAAAAGACAACCGGCTTTATCCCTTTGTGATCATGCTGAATCAAACCAACACCGGATATGATAGCATCAGGCGTATGCTCAAAGAAAAGGTTTCAAAGGCCAGTAGACCTTTAAGCCCTTGAATGTTCTATATATGCATAGGCGCTGTGATTATGGATGGATTCAAAATTCTCGGCGCTCACGGAAAACCAAGTGATGTTGGAATCTTCGATAAGTGTCTTGGCTACATCTCTTACAATGTCTTCGACAAATTTTGGATTATTGTATGCTTTTTCAGTGACATATTTTTCATCTGCACGTTTCAGCACGGAATAAATATCACAGGATGCAGCCTGCTCAACCAGATCAACAATCTCTTCAATCCAGATAAATTTATGAAACCGGGCCGCAACAAGCACCTCGCCCCGCTGATTGTGGGCGCCATAGTCTGAAATTTCCTTGGAGCAGGGGCATACTGAAGTGACAGGCACCGCCACTTTTAACACGATGTCTGCTTTTTTCCGGCCATTGGAAGAGCCAATGATTGTGCAATTATAGTCCATCAGCCCCTTGGATTGGGTGCAAGGGGATGTTTTCTCGATAAAATAGGGAAAAGATATTTCAATGTGTGCAGACTTTGCCCCAAGCGAGGCCTTCATATCTTCCAGAATGCTGGTCAGAGAATCAAGAGAAACCGGCGTATTAACGGTATGCAGCAATTCCACAAAGCGGCTCATATGAGTGCCTTTGCACTGGTGGGGTAAATCCACATACATGTTAATTTCAGCAACTGTGCACTGGGAGCCTTTTGCTTTATCCCGGACAATCACTGGGTATTTAAGTCCCTTAATGCCGACTTTATCAATGGGGATATTTCGAAAATCCGGCTGATTTTGTATATCTTTCATCTTGGCATGTCCAAAAGATAATCAGCGGCGATGTTACCCATTGCCCTGAATATATTTCCTTTTATATGTTTATTCTGCTGATACATGCTTTCAAGCATATCTGCAACATCCTGCCTTTTCGTGTGACCGGCACTTGGACATGTGTTAACAAATTCGGGCAGATCACAAACCTTTGCAAAACGGTTTATCTCATGTTTCTCAACATAGGACAACGGCCTGATGATATCAAAACGTCCACTGAAAAATGACTGATTAGGCTTCATTGTTCCTATTTTGCCGGCATAAAACATATTAATGAACAATGTCTCAATCAAATCATCTTTATTGTGCCCCAAGGCAAGTTTTTTACAGCCATGCTCCCGGGCAAGTTCAAACAGGCGTTTACGCCTCAGCCTACTGCATAAGAAGCAAGGATTTTTCTTGTTTTCATCAGAATGGGCAACTTTGCCGTAATTGGTTTTTTCCACCACCATACCCTGATGAAACTCCTTATATCTTTCATTGATATAAGAATCCAGTTTTTTAGCAAAAGAGTTTTCAAATCCCGGATCTATATAAACAGGAATAAGTTCAAATGCTACAGGGGCTTTTTTTTTTAAAGAAACAAGAAGGTGAAAAAGGGCCAAGCTGTCTTTTCCGCCGGATACACCCACCAGTATCCGGTCGTTATTTTCGATCATCCGCCAATCGTGAACCGCCTTGCCCAGCAGATGCATCAAACGCTTTGTCAGTCCTTTACCCAAACCAGACTATTCGGCGTCAAACCCAGGATCTTTTTTAGCAATGATCCGGCCAGCGGCAATCTCACGCAGGACGGTTACAACATCCTCGTTTTTAGAGGGTGGTACAAGAAAATCAGCCCCTTCCCGAACCTGGCGTACCCGTTTGGCTGCCAGATGTACAAGCGTGAAGCGGTTATCCACATTTTTCAAACAATCTTCAATGGTTACACGTGCCACAACACTTTCCTTTCTATACGCAATAATCAGAGAATATCAACAACCTCATAAACCCGTTTTCCACCCGGTGCCTGAACAATGGCCTCTTCGCCCAACTCTTTTCCGATCAGGGCCGAACCAAGCGGGGAAGAGACAGAAATTTTGCCTTTTTTAATATCAGCCTCATCCTCACCGACAATCATGTATTCCTGCTCTTCTTCGGTGTCCAGATTCTCCACAAGAACGCGGCTGGCAAACCGGACCACGTCCTTAGTGACAGAGGCAGGATCAATTACTTTGGCGTTTCCGATCTTATAGGAAAGCTCACCGATCCTGCCTTCAATAAAAGACTGGCGTTCTTTTGCAGCATGGTATTCAGCATTCTCAGACAGGTCTCCATGGGCCCTGGCCACTTCAATGGCTTTGATTATCTCAGGACGATCCACGGTTTTTAATTTTTCCAGTTCTTTTTTCAAGGCCGCAAAACCTTGTGTTGTTACAGGTATCTGGTCCAAAATTTAGAATCTACTCCATAATTTTTAATTACAGCGCATTGGCGCCTTGTCTTTTTAATTAGCACATCCGACCGATAACACTGCTTCCGGCACTTGTTTTATCACCAGGGCTGACAAGTATTTCAAAGCCCATGGGCAGATAAAGGTCCAAACGGGATCCAAATTGAATCATACCGTACCGGTCGCCTTTGTGAACATGCTCACGAATTTTCACGCAGTTGACAATACGCCGTGCAATGAGCCCTGCAATCTGAACACACACATAACGACGGCCATTGTCCGTTTTTATTACCAGCGCATTGCGTTCATTATGAACACTTGCTTTATCAAAAGATGCGTTTACAAATTTCCCCGGATGATATTGAACCTTTTCAATCATACCGCTAAAAGGGATACGGTTGACATGAACATTGAACACATTCATGAAAATACTGACCTTCCGGCAAGGTTCATCCATATATTCACACCGGGCATTGTGCTCTACAACAATCACTTTCCCGTCTGCCGGAGAGACCAAAAGATCCGAACCTTCCGGCACCACACGTTCAGGATCTCTGAAAAACCAGGTAATAAACAACGTGATCAGCAGCGCCAGTACCCCTGTTTTCAGGTATCCAAAATAAAAAAAAATCCCTGTAACAAGGATGGCCGCAACAACGTATTTTACACCTGGCATGGCAATGGGAAGCACTGCCTTTGCCGGCCATTTAGAATTATCCATAACCCCTACCTAATAGTGCCATCAATGAAAAGCCATAACCTTATATTTATATCAAGTATATCAATATATTGTCAAGCACGTGTTTCCCTCCAGCAATTCTAAATTTATTAAAGTATTATCTTTCCTGCTTGCTTTTTTCTTGCTCTTGCTCTTAATCATGCTCTTGCTCTGAGTCTTTTCGAGCAAGAGCACGAGCAAGATTAAGAGCAAGGTGGCGGACCGACTCAAATTTAGAATTGCTGTTTCCCTTCAAAATGAATCTGCGCATCGGATTTTCTAAGATAAACCGGATTCAGGGGATGATTCTCAAAATCAAACACACCTTTGTCAGACATCGCAGAAATCACCAGCGCACCGGCACTGACGCCATCCATGGATGGGCAAGAGAGCACAGCCTTGTCATGGGTTCGGCTGCAAATCTTATCCCGGTATACCTTTGATCCGGACCCGACAAACAGCGCACCGGAACCGGCCTGGTCAATGGCAGTCTCCGGCGAACATACCATTTCCGGACCTTTTTGAATAAGCTTGCCATGGTGGAACTGATATACGGCAGAATACACTTCTTTGCGTTTGGCATCCATCATCACGCACACAGGCAACTGCGAATAACAGAATCTGAACGCAATGCCGTCAAGACTGGAAACCCCTGCACAGGGTTTTGATACAGCCTTGGCCAGGCCCTTAACCATGCTGATGCCGATGCGAAGCCCGGTAAAACTGCCGGGCCCCCTGGCCGCAATAAATCCGTCTATCCGGTCAACGGTCATCCCTTCCCTGCTTTCAACGGCCTGCTCAATCATAGGCAAAAGCCCTTTTGAATGGGTCTGCCGGCTGAACAGGCTGGACTCAAACACAAGGGTGTTGTCTTCAAACAGAGCCATACTTGCGCCCTGCTCTGCCGTGCTCAGGGCAAAAAGGTTCATTATTAGTCCACTTCCAGGGCGATATCCAGAACCTCCCTGACATCCTTTACACAGATGAATGTCAGCTTGGATTTCACAGATTTTGGGATATCATGAAGATCTTTTTTATTTTTCTCCGGAATGATCACGGTTTTAATGCCGGCCCTTAACGCCCCTAATGCCTTCTCTTTAAGGCCGCCTATGGGCAACACCCTTCCGCGCAAAGAAATTTCACCGGTCATGCCCACCTTGTTATTCACTTTTTTACCGGTAAAGGCCGACACCAGGGCTGTGGCAATGGCAATACCGGCCGAAGGACCATCCTTGGGAATGGCACCGGCAGGGACATGGATATGGATGTCGTTGGAATCAAAGGCCTCCTTATTTATCCCCAGGGCTTCCTGATTGGCCTTGGTGTACGTCAATGCAGCCCTTGCAGACTCCTGCATAACCTCACCAATCTGCCCGGTGAGCTGCAACTCTCCTTTACCCGGAAACAACGACGTTTCAATATACAGATGTTCCCCGCCCACTTCGGTCCATGCAAGCCCCGTGGCCAAACCGACCTGACTGTCTTCCTGATCCATTTCATTAATATAATGAGGCGGACCAAGGTACTTGGTTAAATTCTGGCAGGTAACGGCAAATTTTCCCTTCTTGCCTTCTGCAATCTGGCGGGCAATTTTTCTGCACACCGAATCCAATTTTCGTTCAAGTCCCCGAAGCCCTGCTTCCAGAGTATATTCTGAAACAATGGACTCAATGGCATTGGGACTGAAATGAATGGCACGACGGATCAAACCGTTGTCTTTGAGTTTTCTTGGCAAAAGATGTTGTTTTGCAATAACCACTTTTTCCTGGCGGGTATATCCACTAAGATGGATCAACTCCATTCTGTCAAGCAACGCTGAAGGAATGGTGTCGGCCATATTTGCCGTCAAGACAAACAACACATTTGACAGATCAAAGGGCATATTCAGGTAATGGTCGGAGAACTCGGTATTTTGTTCAGGATCCAATGCCTCCAGAAGTGCTGATGACGGATCCCCTCTGAAATCATTTCCCAGTTTGTCAATTTCATCCAGCATAAAAACCGGATTGTTAGTCCCGCATTGACGAAGCCCCTGTAAAATTCTTCCAGGCATGGCACCGATATAGGTTCTCCGGTGCCCCCTGATCTCGGCCTCATCACGAATACCGCCCAAAGAGACCCGGTGGAATTTGCGCTTCATGGCTTTGGCAATGGCCCGGCCAAGAGAGGTTTTACCCACCCCCGGAGGACCGACAAAGCAGATAATCTGGCCCTTTTTCTTTGGATTGAGCTTGCGTACGCTCAGGTATTCAAGAATCCGTTCCTTGGCCTTGTCCAGTCCATAGTGATTCTGTTCTAAAACCTCCTGGGCTTTTTTTATGTCTAAGACATCCTTAGTGGTTTTGCTCCAGGGCAATTCAACAATACAATCCAGATAGGTTCTGATCACAGATGCTTCGGAAGAATCAAAGTGCATCTGCTCCAGACGGCTCAACTGTTTCAGGGCCTCTTTCTCACACTCTTCCGGCAGCTTGCACTTTTTTATTTTTTCTTTGAATTCAACGATCTCGGCAAGCTTATCATCGCTTTCCCCAAGCTCTCTATGAATGGCCTTGACCTGCTCGCGAAGGTAATAATCCCTCTGGTTTTTTGAAATTTCGTCTTTAACATGAGTCTGAATTTTAGCCTGAACCGTTGACAAATCCAGCTCCCGGGCTAAAAGATCATTGACACGGGTTAAACGCTCAACGGTATCCGTGGTTTCCAGGATGGCCTGGGCATCCTCCACCTTAAGGTTGAGGTTAGAGGCCACCAGATCCGCAAGCTTACCAGGGGAATCAATATGGGATAAAAGGTCACCCACATCACCAGAAAATTCACCTTTAAGCGCTAAAAGCTTTTCGCTGTTCTCCTTTACGTTGCGCATCAGCGCTTCAATTTCGATGTCAAGGGAGTCGGGTTCAACATCAAAAATCGCCTCCACCTTGACCTTAAAGAACGAACGTTTTTGAACGAATTCAATAAGTTTTGCTTTGGAAATACCCTGAACCAATGCTTTGATCCTGCCGTCAGGCATTTTAATCATCTTCTGGACCCGGGCAATGGTACCGATATCATAAACATCCGTGGGTCCCGGCTTTTCCATTTCTGAATCTTTTTGAACCGTCAAAAAAACATACCGGTCATATTCCACACACTCTTCAATGGCCTTAATGGACTTTTCCCGTCCGACAAACAAGGGAAGCAGCATGTCTGTAAAGACCACCACATCCCTGACCGGCATCATGGGAATCACCTCTGGGATTTCTTCGACATTACCTTCTTTTTCAATTATTTCAATCAGATCATCTATATCTGCTTCTGCCATTTATGCTCCTTGATTACATAACGTCCATGGGCCGCCTGCATTTTTCCGCCGGGTACGCCCCCGGCACATGGTGAAAGAGTATCAGCCCCTTTCATAAAAAAAACAGGACCAGACCGGAATCCACCGGACCGTCTGTGGTTTTTCGGGTTGGCCCTCACATACGGGCTTGGTGTACCTGCACTTTAAATTTTACTTACAATAAAACAGAAAAATATTTTTACAATATCCTTGAAAAAATATTTTTATCATCGGATAGTTGTCTTTAACTACTAACTGAACAAAAACCGTGTTTGGACAAAAAGGGATTGGTTCTAACGTCGGCCGCTCGCTGCAGGGGCAGGCCACCGTGCCCGCCTTAACGAGGGCAACCACAGAGGGATTGCCCCTACGAAAAATGGTCTACAATAGAATCAAGCCCGACAAGGAGTGCTATGTTCCCGCTATCTATTATTATTGCTGTCATGTGCTTTGTTTTTGGTGCCTGCATCGGCAGTTTCCTCAACGTGGTGATCTACCGGATGCCGGAAGGTCAATCCGTTGTCTCCCCCCCCTCTCACTGTCCGGCCTGCAACAACGCGATTCCATTTTACTTTAATCTGCCGATAATAAGCTTTCTTTTACTCAAGGGCAAATGCGGGTTTTGCAAAGCCCCTATTTCCATACGCTACCCTTTGGTGGAACTTATCACAGGATTATTAGCCCTGGGACTTTTCTTTAAATTCGGGCTGACGCCGACCGCATTTTTTTATTTTACGTTCGGCGCTGTGCTCATTGCCGTTTCTTTTATTGATTTAGATCACCAAATCATACCGGACAAGTTATCCCTCCCCGGAATTATCATCTTTTCCACATCCTGTCTTTTTGTTCCCCAAATGCGCTTCGTTTCTGTAATATGGGGCATTCTGGCAGGCGGCGGCATTCTGTATCTTGTGGCCCTTTTCTATTATCTCATTCGCAAGCACGAGGGTATGGGAGGCGGGGACATCAAACTCTTAGCCATGATTGGCGCAGCCACAGGCGTGAAAGGGGTATTTTTCACTCTCTTCACAGGTTCAATTTTCGGTACCCTTGGCGGATTGGCTGCCATGGCGCCGGCAGAAAAATCCGAAAAACGCCAGGCAAAAATCCCCTTTGGCCCGTTTCTTTCCCTGGGCGCTATTCTCTACGTTTTCTGGGGGGAATCCATAATTCGATGGTATATCAATTTTCTCAAATAGTTCCCGACCGAAAAACCGTGTTGGGACGCAAAGTTGCCCAAATGCAAGGTGCAGAGGGGTGATTTATCGTCCAAACACGGATGGTTATATTTAAACACGAAAGTATTTTTACAGACTGATAACCGTAGCATCACAGGACAGGTTGATAAATTCGGCAGCCGAGGCCATACGTGCACCGTCAATAAGATCTTCGTCTTTAATCTGACGGGCATTAGCACAGGGCGTACAAACGAGAATCGGTACATCATGGGCCTGAAGATAGACCAAAAGATCATCCGCCACATCACCTGTGGCAGCCCGGACATGGGTAATAATACCTTCTTTGGCCAGATACACCCCTTCATCCAGCAGGAAAAGACAGGTATTTTTCCCTTCCTTGTGCGCGATGGTTGCAAGATGAATAGCCCGGGTTGCACGGTTGGTGTCATTGGTGCCGCAGGATAATGCAATTACCACGTTGTCTGTCATAGTTTCCTCCTTCTTTTAGAATCTTGACAATTAGTAAGGGCTATGGCCCTAAATTGAAACAACTTAACTTTTTATTTACCCACATCAACAGTTTCATTTCACCTCGTAATTAAAATGCAAAAACCTCGCCCAAACAAACCCACCCTGTCACAAAATTTTAAAACGATGAATAGGTGTCTGTTGGCCCATTCTGATCACCATTCATTATTCCGCTAAATATCCATGACGAAACAAAAATATGACACACAATTGTATCTATAGCTGTCTCATATAATTGCTAACACTCGATAATCCAGTTTTTAGGGAATTTGTTCAAATTCAAGGCGGAAACAATTTTTAGCCGGAGGAATATACAATATATTTTGAGGATTAAAATTTTTTTCCAACGCCGAAGTTGGGCAAATTAACAAAAACTGGATCATCGAGTAACAGGTTTTTAAATTTTATTCGGGAGCCCTTACGTAGTAAGCACAGGCATAATAAACTGCCGGGGTCTTCCACAAAAAAAAAACCCTAAACCCTTTTATACCCGGGCGTACCATTTAAATTACAGGCTTTTCCCCAAACCTTTCCATATAAATTTCAAACTGTATAAATTCTAATTTGATTTGGCACGAAACATGCTTTCAATACAAACATTGAAATGCAAAGGCATTTAAATTAGTTTGTAGAGCATATATATTTAACACTTTAATTTGTTATCAAAAAAGGAGAAAAACCATGGATCAACAAAATGCAAACATGCCTCTTCTTGGCGACGAATTTCCGGAAATCAACGTGGCGACCACCCATGGCCCCATGAGTCTGCCCAAAGACATGAAAGGAAAATGGTTTATTCTTTTCAGCCATCCGGCGGACTTCACCCCGGTGTGTACCACAGAGTTTGCAGGATTTCAGAGCCGTATTGCTCAGTTTGACGAAATGGGGGTAGAGTTGATTGGTATGTCTGTAGACCAGATTTTCAGCCATATTAAATGGGTTGAATGGATCAAAGAAAAACTTGATATAGAAATTACGTTTCCCGTTATTGCCGCTAACGATGCGATTGCAAACAAGCTGGGCATGCTGCATCCGGGTAAGGGTTCAAACACGGTAAGAGCCGTGTTTGTTGTTGACCCTGAAAGCAAACTGCGCCTTATTCTGTATTATCCTCAGGAAATAGGGCGGAATATGGATGAAATTGTCCGTGCCACAAAAGCGCTGATCACATCAGATCAAAACGGGGTAGCCATGCCTGCCAACTGGCCGGAAAACGAAATGCTAAAGGACCGGGTTATTATTCCGCCGCCACAGTCACAAAAGGATGCCGCAGAAAGGCTGAATCAATACGAGGGATACGACTGGTGGTTCTGTCACAAAGAACTTTAAAGGCCATGAGCTTAACCCACTGAAATCGTTTTTAGCACCAGGCCCGGAAGTTACTATTTTTTCCGGGCTTTCCTGCGACATTAATGTACCATTATCAATTATTTTACACTATATCACTCGATCATCAAGTTTTTAGGGAATTTGTTCAAATTCAAGGCGGAAACAATTTTTAACCGGAGGAATATACAACATATTTTGAGGATTAAAAATTTTTTCCAACGCCGAAGTTGGGCAAATTAACAAAAACTTGATCATCGAGTATCACAACAAGGGCTATGGCCCTTACTAAGTCATTCACTTCAAAAGGAGGTCCGTGCCATGTATTTTAACCAGATTTCAGTAAAAGGCCTTGGGTGCCAGTCCTATTGCATTGGTTGCCCCGCAGCCCAACAGATGATGGTCGTGGATCCCAAAAGGGATATTCAGGACTATCTGGACATTGCGTACCAGGAAGGCATGCGCATTACCCATATTGTCAATACACACCTTCATGCAGACCATATTTCAGGCGACCAGGAACTAAGCGCAGCTACGGGTGCAGATATATATATCAATGACAGCGTGGAGATCAGTTATGCCCATAAGGGCATTGAACAGGGCGATATTTTCACCCTCGGGGCGGCAAAGGTGGAAGTGCTGCACACACCGGGTCATACACCCAATTCAATTTCACTGGTCGTCACGGACACAGGGCGTTCCGATTTACCGGAAATGATTCTAACCGGAGATCTGCTGTTTGTGGGGGATATTGGACGACCCGACCTTCCCGGATCCGAGATCCTGGACGAACAGGTTGAAAATCTTTACACCAGCCTGTACAAAACCCTTGCAGCTTATCCTGACTATCTTGAAGTCTACCCCGCCCATGGAGAAGGATCATTGTGCGGCAGGGGCATGAGCTCAAAAAAAAGTTCCACATTGGGATATGAACGCAGCGCCAACCCCATGCTGCAGTTTGATTCCTTTGAGGGGTTCAAAGAAAACATTATGTCTGCCTTTCCGGCCCGGCCCAAAAGTTTTTCACATATCATTTCCACCAACAGAAGAGGCGCAGACCTGCTGGATGCCTGCACCTTGGACAAACGACTGACACCCGACCAGTTCCAGGAATTGATGGAAGAAGAAACCACACTGGTCATGGACACCCGGGACAGTGCCGCATATGGTGGATTCCACATTCCCGGCAGTATTAATATCGGATTTGAAAAGCAATTGGCCAACTGGGTGGGCATGGTGATTGACCCGGGCACGGAACTGCTATTGGTGGTGGAGAACCGGGACGCCTACGACCGGATGCTCACCGAACTGCACCGTATCGGCTATGATGCGGTCCTGGGATATCTTTCAGGGGGTATAAATGAATGGCTCATGAGTGGCAGGCCCGTGGATCAGCTCGCCCAAATATCTCCGTTGCAGCTTCACAAAAAAAATGGTTCTGACGGTCCTTTGATTCTGGATGTCCGTACCATGGCAGAGTGGAATAACGGCCATATTGAAAACGCCGTGCACTTTCCGTTGACCGATATTTTAGATCATAAAACACCCAAAGCAGACAAAGACCAGGAGATTATTCTACAATGCGGCTCCGGATACCGGTCCAATATTGCAGCCGGTTTTCTTAAAGACCAGGGATTTACCAATATAAAATCACAGGCAGGCGGCGTGTTTGCCTGGCACAACGCGAATCTGCCCCTGGTTTAATGCATCGAATGTCTGACTTAAACTCGCTGATCAAGTGTTGTTAATTTGCCCAACTACGGCGTTGGAAAAAATTTTCAATCCTTTGAATATGTTTTATATTCATCCGGTTAAAAAAATTTCAGCCTTGAATTTGGACAAATTCCGGCCTTGATCATTGCTTGGTCCAAACTGTAGGGGCGGATTACATATCCGCCCCCGAACTCAAATTTTGATCATGAATTTTGATCTGAATAACAGACTTCAAGCAACACCTTGCCCTTGGTTGTATGAAAGGGAATACCGACAACATGACTACCGGATTGGGTATGTAAAATTTCTTTATTCCGACCTGTCACAACTTCTACGAATTTAACTTTTACTTTTTTTCCTATATCCCCAATTTTTGTTGTCACCTGTCCGGCAATCATGTTGCTTATCTCCCCCACAGCGTCGATAATTTCTTCATTAATCTCGGTCATTTCCTCGCCAAACATGGCTGACACAATGCCTAATATACTTTTTTCAGTAAAAGAAATTGCAACAGTTGCTTCCAGATCCCCTTCAACGCTCAAAATGCCTGAAATATCGCCATTATGGTCGGTATTTACTTTTAAAAAAGGCGGCCCTGGTTTTACTTTTACTAGGGCAGTGGTGTCAAGAATGTGTAAAGTTCCTTCAATGAAAGGATTGACAAGCGCTACATCCATTTTTACCTCCTGTTTGCAAACATTCTATGCTGTCCGAAGAAAACTGGCAACGAATTTTTAACAAAACGCAATAAAGACTTGACACGCGCGGCTCAACGACGTAACGTACCCCAAAAAGCTGAATAAAGAACATTTTCACTAAATAATACGTTTAACTTAAATATTTCCTAACAACCCCCCCCAAAAAAAAGGAGTGAGCACGATGAATAAAGGTGATTTAATTAACAAAGTTTCAGAAGTTCTCAGCAGTAAAAAAGATGCTCAGACAGCTGTTGACTGCATGATTGAGACAATCACTGAAGCACTGGCTGCGAATGACTCTGTTACTCTGGTAGGTTTTGGCACATTTAAAACCGCTGAAAGAAAAGAAAGAAAAGGCAGAAACCCCCAGACTGGAAAAGAAATCAATATCCCGGCTAGAAACGTGCCCAAATTCGTACCCGGCAAAGCACTTAAAGAAGCTGTAAAATAATTTTTTTTTTGCACAGCGCATATCAATCAGGCCGTATTGCCCCCCACGTTGGATTCAATACGGCCTGATTGGATTATAGGGCATGGATTTTGACGTCAAAAAGATATTTTTTCCTTCAGTGGGAGTGGATCTGGTATTTAACATAAATACCGATTTTCCCATTTCAAAATCTTCCATTATTTATGATGCTGATTTTAAAAAACAGGCCATCACCATTGCCCAACCAAGCATTCCTGTAACCCCGGACACACCTTTTGAACAACTTCACCTGACAACGCTTGTTTACATTAATCAACGCCGACTACGCATCGGGGTTTGTTGCAGGCCGATCCAGTTCATAAGCAACTTCCCCATGGCCGGCGGCCTCGCGGTAGAAGCGATTGTGGTTCATTATCAGTTACCGGCCATCGAAACTAATATACGGTCCGCGTTCAGGCTTCCATTGACCGGCAGATATGCGGTAAAGGCCAAGATCGTCTATAACAAACAGGAATACCGGACCCCAAGTGATTTCAAAATAAAAGATCTCTCTTTTTCAGGTTTAAGCCTTGTCATCCTTGAAAGGAAAAAGAAACGCACCCCGCCCTTATCTTCGTTGAAAATCGGTACCGAAATGATCCTGGGGCTTGCTTTAGTGGACCGTGATCAACCCGGGGCGATAGGCACCTTTCCCATAAAAATTCAGGTGGTGCGAATAAATATGAATTATTCAGAAACCCATACATTGATCGGTCTGAAGATCACCAGTATTACCCCAAAAAATGAAGAGATACTAAACCGGTTCATCCACACTGCCCAGATAGAAGAACTAAAACGTATCAGCAAAAAGGGTTGATTGACTCTGAATATGGGATTTAAGCCACTTTAAAATATCTTTCTGGTTGGAATCAAAAGCCTGCATTTTTTCTGCTTCAATTTTTTCAAGCTCCTCAAGCGCCTTGGCACAGGTCAGTTTGACATCCTCTTTATATCCTTTGATGGATTTCTCTGGATCAATTCCCAAAATCCCTTTTAAATGCGACTGGAACTCAGGGGCAGATTCCGGCTTTTCATTGAAATTTCGCACAAGTATTCTTTGGGCCAGCATCCGTACCCTGTTGCTTTGAAAGGTCTGGGTAATCTGACATCTCTTTTTATCTTCTGTTTTATGAAAAATTGAGATTTCTTTTTTATCCTGAAATGAAAAGAATCCGCCCTGATACAAATCTGCATCAAGATCTATATCAGGCACATGGGGATATTTAAAATTCCGGTGAAAGCTGACTGTTTTATCAAAGCTGGACACATTCTGCTTAATAAAATCCAAATTCCGTACACACTGTGCACGCGATGCAGGTAAAAGTTTCTCCCAAAAACGATCGAGGACAGGCAAAACAAACAACTGATCGCCCGGTTTTTTTCGTATTGTCATAAGATCATATACCCCAAGGGCTTCATCTATCCGGTCAAACAGCCCGTCCTTATCTAAACGAATCCAAAGGCTTTGATTTTTATACGGGACAGATCCACCCACATAAACCACTGGGGCCATATAGTTGCAATCTGCACCAAATGAAACGGATACCATAAGGGCAAGATCCATTTCGTATGCTTTAGACAATTTTGAAGATTCAAGATTGTTCATTCGATCGAGATCAGCGTTTTTGTCAAAAAAACCTTGAACATACGACCAAATGTCTTCGTATTTTGAAAACGCCTTTGCAAGAGCGACAACAGATTCAACATCGCTCATGGCTTCATGGGCCCTACCCGAAGTTTCAAACTTGTTTTGCAAGGTTAACAGATCAAGTTTCATGGTCGATCGCCCATTTTCAAGCACAGGCCAGGAAAGTGCCTGGGAGCAGAAAAGATAATATATCAATGTGACCGGCAGCATATCGATCCGACTACATCCGTTGGCAAATTGATGCGAATACGGATCCAGTAAATTACGATAAAAAAGAAAGCGTAAAAATTCGTCATCAAATCCAAGGGAATTATATCCTATACTGATGGTCTGCGGGGTATTCACAAGAGAATGGATTTTTAAGGCTGCTTGGTATTCACTGATACCGGTCTCAAGCGTTTGAGCATCAAGTCTGTGCGTAAGAAACGCCCCTGGAGAGGGCACAATATCATCCCTGAGGCGGATGACAATATCGTCCCTGCTGATCTCGTTTAAAGACAGATCCGTGCGAATACACGCAAAGGTCAACACCTGATCGAAGGCTGGATTGAGACCGGATGTTTCGATGTCATAGAATAAAAATGTCTGCATTTACAAGTGTATAGAAACTAGAGACAAGAAACAAGAGGGTGAAGCGCCTGCGGCGCCCATTCTAGCCCTACATTGTTGGTGTCTTTAGTTTCATTGTTTGTTGTGGGCTTGGGCCCATGTGGGTTATATGGTATTAAAACAAAAAGGGAAGCAAATGTAAACTTGCTTCCCTTTGATATTTTAAGTTCGTAAAAACTGAATATTAGTTTAGTAGTGCCTGACTCCTCAGTTTCTATCACAAAAACAAAAAACTGTGTAACTCCTTTCTTCTTGTTTCCAGTTTCTTGTCTCTGGTTTCTGCGGCGCAGCCGCCATTTATCTTTTTGAGAACTGGAAGCTGGCTCTTGCTCCCTTTTGACCGTATTTTTTACGTTCTTTCTGCCTGGCGTCCCTGGTGATAAAGCCCGCAGATTTAAGCACACCACGCAAATCTGGATCAGACAGAACAAGCGCCTTGGAAACGCCTTGACGAATAGCGCCAGCCTGGCCGGTATAACCGCCGCCCATCACAGTGATTTTAATATCAAAGGCATCGTTTTTATCCGTAAGAATAAGAGGAGAAATCAACACATTCCTGTTTGCAGGGACGTCAAAATATTCATCCAATTCTCTGTTATTAACAATAATTTTTCCTGTACCAGGCATAAGCCACACTTTGGCCACAGAACTTTTCCGCTTACCTGTTGCGTAAAATTGGTTTGCACTTTCCATTTATCGTATCAAGTCCTTATTATTAGAGATCGACAACCTGAGGCTTCTGTGCAGCGTGGGGATGCTGATCGCCTGCATAAACAAATAACTTTTTCCCGAGTTTACGACCCAGTCTGTTTTTCGGAAGCATTCCGCGAACAGCCTTTTTTAAAACGTCTTCAGGTTTCTTTTCAAGCATCTCTTTGGCCGTCTGGGATTTGATTCCTCCGATATAACCGGAATGGCGGTAATAGGTTTTCTGTCCCATTTTATTTCCGGTCAAACGGACCTTGTCCGCGTTGACAACAATCACCCAGTCACCTGTGTCCACATGGGGGGTGAAAAGGGGGTTATGTTTACCCCGGATTCTATACGCTATCTGGGAAGCAAGCCGCCCAAGCACCTGGTCTTTTGCATCAATGACGCACCAGTTCTCTTTGTTGTCAGATCTTTTTGCACTGTATGTATATTTTTCCAATGTTCTCCATGCTCCTCTAAATAAACGCAATCAGGTGTAACTACATAATTTTGTTTTTAAAGTCAAGTATTTTTATAATTCTATTTGTTTTTCCTCTTTCTGCCCTGATTCTGCTTTCTTTGAAAAAAACGATTTCTCTTTTTTGGCGGGTTCCATTTTGCTGGATGTCTTACAGGAAATATCCGCATTAAGCAGCCCACCATTTTCCACAATCAAATCCTGGCATACAACTTTTCCCTCACAGGAGCCGGTTGCCAGAATAATCAATTCCTTAGAAGCGTGCAACTCTCCCTTAAAGCTGCCGCCAATGGTCAGACTAGATACCTTTGTCAGAGTTGATTTTACCTCACCATCCTGGGCAATAATTACAACATCACCATCAATTGTGCCCTTGACCTGTCCTTTGATGATTAGTTTCCCACAACTTTCTATGGAGCCGTCAATCTTGAGTTCCTTATCAATAATGCTTAAATTTTTCGTATTTCTTCTCACAACGGCGGCCTCCTTACAAAACACTTAAAATTTGAAAATCAATCTCAACCCTGTTTATTTTGCCCAATTTCAAAGGCGGTCTTCAATAACACCTTTTCCGTTTCATCAAATATAAATACGGAAACCTCGAAAAAATCACGCCGCGGTATCGGGGTGTTAATGGTGAACGTAAACGGCTTAAAATTAGAAATGGAAAAATAATGACCTCTTTTGTAAGGACCGGGAACACCGCTTTTCACAATCGAAGATTTAGGGATCACCACCCACTTGTCAGGTGTGGCACCTTTCGGTTTGAGTACACAAAAAATCCGGCCTGATATTTCCTTGGAATCTTTGGTAGTATTTTTGACATTAAACCGAACAACGACATTCTGGGCATTGCTACCCTGGGAAAAGGAAAACGACCCAATGCTTACGTCAGGCGACGTCTCAGGTAATTGTCCGACCGGCCCGTCAGCATTTTCAACGGGTTGAGGCCGGCTTGGTGCCAAATTTTTATCATGCAGTTTAACATGCTTACCTTTGGCATCTTTTGAATCAGGCGTTGCATCTGCGGACTCTGAAGACGTTTCTTTTTTGGGAGTATCCTGACCAATCGTTCCGTCATTGGTTAATGCTTTAAGTTCGGCGGCATTACCCGTCACCACCAGCCTGGCCATGAGAATCTCGTTTTCACTGGTCAAACGGTCTACTTTTTTTTTCAAAACGTCCTGGGAACTCTTGAACAATAAATTCTGATTGTCCGCTATGGAATAAAGCCGATAAAATACAACAGTACCCAGCCCCCCAACCAGGCTGATTGCCAGAAAAAGCCAAATAAGAACTTTCAAAAAAGCCCCGGATCGCATTTCCCCTAAATCATTAATGATCAGGATAGTATTCGCCTTGCGCATTTTATGCGGCGCAGGTTTTATCTGGGCTATTTCCCTTTCTAGTTCTTTTGAAATATCTTCCATTTACCCTCTTTTTTCCAAATTCAAATGCCGGTATGCATTTTCCGACGCTTTTCTGCCACTGGAAGTACGCAGCACAAGGCCGATTTTCAATAAATAGGGCTCCACCACATCCACCAAGGTGTCAGTCTCCTCCTGAAGGGTCGCTGAAATGGCTTCGATCCCCACAGGCCCGCCGTTGTAAAACCGAATAATCGTTTCAAGATAATTGCGATCCAAAGGTGTCAGACCAAGGTCATCAATACCTTCCAGGTCCAGGGCCTCCTGGACGCCCTTGGCTGTCATAAGCCCCTGGTGCCTGACCATGGCATAATCCCGGACGCGCTTAAGAAGCCTGTTGGCAATTCTAGGGGTTCCCCGTGACCTTTTAGCAAGTTCCAAAGCGCCGTCATCTGTTATACGGGTTTTCAAAAGCAGGGCCGACCGCTGAATAATCACCGTCAACTCCTCAACCGAATAAAAATCAAGGGTGCGAAATATGCCAAAACGGTCCCGTAACGGCGCGGACAAAAGCCCCACCCGGGTAGTGGCCCCGATGAGTACAAACTGTTTAAGCCGGTATCTGTGGCTTCTGGCATGAATTCCCTTGTCAAAAACAAAATCCACGGCAAAATCCTCCATGGCAGGATAAAGAAACTCTTCCACCACTTTTGGAATCCTATGAATTTCATCCACAAAAAGGATGTCCCCTTCTCCTAGATTGGTCAGAATACCCACAAGGTCTCCGCCTTTTTCCAGGGTTGGGCCGGAGGTAACGGTCAGATCTTTTCCCATTTCATTTGCAATAATGTGGGACACCGTTGTTTTCCCAAGCCCGGGAGGGCCGTGCAACAGGACATGGTCTAAAGGTTCCCTGCGCATCTTAGCCGCCTGTATGGCAATCTTGAGTGTCTCCACGGCGGCCGTTTGTCCCACATAATCATCAAAGCAACCGGGACGAAGGGAAACAATCTCCTGGGAATGATCTTCGACTTTCAGCTTTTCTGAAACCACGCCCTTTTTATCTGAACTATAGCTTAAGATATCCCCGTCGGCCGTCATCTGGTCTCCTGAAAAATTTCGTCAAACAAGTCTTCGGGGGAACTGATACCTGGATTTTTTTCAAGGGCTTGGTTAATCATTCTTCTTGCCGATGACACAGAATGTCCAAGCTGTTCAGTGAGGACCTCAGCCACCTGTCTGACCATTACCTGCTTTTCTTCAGGCACAAAATCTGTTGGTTCAGTTGACGCAGGCTCCGCCTCAAGGCGTTGGGCCGCGGCGAAAGCCAGGACCTTTCCGTTCAGGGTGGCGACAATTTTTTCCGCTGTCCTTTTTCCGATACCTGTCAATTGTGACAAAAAGGCAGTATCACGGTCTTCAATGGCCCTGGCCACCTGGGATACCGGTTTTGTCAACGCCTTTATTGCCTTCATGGGGCCGATGGCGGCCACGGTGATGAACAATTGAAAAAATTCCTTGTCATCCGGGGTCAAAAACCCGATGAGCACAGGCTTAGGTTGCCGCTCTGTGACATGATAATAAATATACAGCGCAATTGTTTCATTGGCCTGGGATTTCTCCACGCACAGAGACAGGGTAATGGTGTCCAAAAGGATTTCATAACCGATATGGCCGGCCAGCAGGATGATGCCATCCGCCTGCCGGCTAAGAATCTTGCCCTCAAGATATGCGATCATATTTAAATCCTTTTCCCCCAATCACCCCCATACCGGAATAGCCCGGTCAATGCCATACCCAGCGCATCCGAAGCGTGAAAAGGACGAATGGGCTCATGATGATTCAATAAGTGGCGCACGGCACGTTCCACCTGACACTTATCCGCACTGCCATTGCCCGAAACCACCTTTTTAACTTCCCTGACAGCCACCTCGCGAATCGGCACCCCCGCCTTGAAAGCCGCTAAAATAAGCACACCTGAAACTTTGCCCAGCATAATACCCGATCCCGGATATTTTTCAAGGGAGTAAACATCTTCAATAACAACAAGATCAGGCTGCTGTTCAATTAGAAAAGATTTGGTTTTACGGTAAATCTGGTCCAACCTCACCGGCGTGGATTCACCGGCATCGGTGGAGATGCTGCCAAAGGAATATCCGGCAATATGGCGGCCCTGCCCATCAATAACGCCAATGCCGGTTCCGGCAAGTCCGGGATCAATGCCTATGATTTTCATATTCTTGCAAAAACGCAATCAATCTAAATTTTTAAGCTTTTCTTTGGCATACTTGGCTTCCTGGGAAGTGGGATACCGTGAGATCAACTCTTTGAGAATCAGTCTGGCATTGGCCTTCTCGCCAAGGGCTGCAAATGCATAGCCCTGCTTGAGCCGGGCTGCCGCATTTTTATTTGAATTTGGATAATTTTCAAGCACTTTCTGATATTCCAAAATAGCCTTTTCATACCATTTTTCAGCATAATAAGAATCGGCAATCCAGAATCTTGCGTTGTCTGCATTTTTAGAATCCGGATATTTGCTGATAAAATTCTCAAACTGTACCCTTGCATTTTCCAGGTCACCTTGGTCAAACAGCTTTTTGGCATAACTGTACAAACCGTCCTCGGTACCCTGTAATTCCTTGGATTCAGGATCATTATTCCGGCCGGGCACCCCTGACATACTAGGCTCAAATCCCATATATTTTTCCAGGGCAATTACCTTTTCATAATTCCTGGAAATAGCATTGTCCAAACGCTCCAGCCTTTTTTCCAGACTCTCCTGACGCTCCTGTCCATTTATACCAAACTTGTAATGCAACTCTTCAAGCCGGCCCTGAATTTTATGAAAGTCGTCCTTAAGCTGCTGAATATCATATTTCACCTCAGCATAATTCTCACGGGTGGTTTTGGAAAACGCATCCACCTGTTGTTTAAGGTGTCCAAGGTCATCGGTATTCGCCTGATCAAGTGCATTCCGGCGGCTGTTATTCTGTTCTATAAACGCCACCCGGGTCTCCAAAGTCTCATATTGATTAGGTGCCACGCAACCGGCTAATAAAACGATAGCTGCAAGGCAGGGATAAAAACGCAAAGGTTTCATTTGATACGAAATCCGAAAATAGTTAAATAAAATATGGGTAAAAAATAGATTATGTAGCCTATACTCTCTTTACATAGTACCTGACCGAAAACCCGTGTTTGGATGCAAAGTTGCCCAGATGCAAGGCGCAGAAAAATTTTCAACCGGAGCATACTAAAGTATGTGAGGATTGTAAATTTTTCTGCAACGCCGCAGGTGGGCGACGTTGCGTCCAAACACTACCTGATTACAAACTGCGCACGCCTGTTTATACGATAAGCCGCTTCTGTGGGTGCCGGATCCAACGGTTTTTCTTCTCCATAGCTGACCGTACCCAGACGTTGGGCTGAAATGCCTAAATCCACAAGATAATTTCTGACGGTGGTGGCGCGTCTTTCACCTAAAGCCAGGTTGTAAACCGTAGTACCACGCTCGTCACAATGCCCCTCAATCATTACAGTCACAGAGGAATTCGCCTGCAACCAATACGCTTTTTCCCGCAGCAAATCTTTAGCTTGGTCGCTGAGCTCAGCACTGTCAAAATCAAATAAAATATTATGATTCAGAAAACGGGACTTGGCTTCGATAATCTGGGCCTGCTGCTGATCTTCAAGCTGCTGGGCATTGATTCTTTCGGCCTCAAGACGGGCAGCCCTTTCAGCCTCAAGGCGGGCAGCTCTTTGCGCATCCGTCTCCCCGGTTTGTCCCTGATTCATGGTGCCGGGATCAGCCACCTTTGGTTTTGAACAGGCGACCATGGTCAAAAGCCCTGCAACCAATACTGCCATCACAACATGCATCAACAACTGTCTTTTCATTGCGCTTCTCCTTTTTTGATTTACTTTCAACATTCTTATATTTTCTACTCAGATGAGAAACCTATGTCACCGGACCAATCCGGTTCACTCTGGATACCGGGCATGGAAAGAAGCCGGCGCTGCTCCGTACCGGCTGCGGTCATGACAAACAGATGAGCCTTTCCGCCTTTTCTGTTGGATTTAAACACAATCAGGCTGCCGTCCGGTGACCAGCAGGGATCTTCGTTATCGCCCTGCTCTGCTGTCAACTGCACCGAAGTGCCGATATGCGGATCAACAGATATGACAAAAATATTAATTTTATTTTTTTCAATCCCCACATAAGCAATCTTTTTTCCGTCCGGGGACCATGCCGGGCTGGTATTATACTTTCCGGTAAATGTGACGCGCCGGGCCTCTTCGGAATCCAAACCCTGAATATAAATCTGTGGATTGCCGGACCGGGATGAGGTAAAGGCGATCGTTTTACCGTCAGGGGAAAATTTAGGCGACACATTGGATCCCCAACTTTTGGTAACTCTTTTAATAATTTCTCCTTTACGGGTCAACAAATATATTTCCTGATCCCCTGAAAAACTTAGGGTTGCCGCAAGATTAAGCTTTCGGGGCATCCAGTCCGGAGAAATATTAATGCCTTTATAGTTAATAATGGCACCCAGGTTGTTTTTAAGATTTTTTATAAAAATATCAGGTTTTCCCTTGGCATAGGAGACATAGGCCAGCCACTGGCCGTCATCGGACCAGGCCGGAGACAATGAAATACTTTTATGATAGGTTATCTGCCGGGGATTAAATCCGTCAAAATCGCAGGTATAAATTTCTTTATTCCCATTGACGGTGGAAACAAAGACTATTTTTGATCCAAAAACCCCAAAATTTCCAGTCAGAGCTTTGGCAACTTCCGCACAGAACCTATGAACCATAGCCCGGATCCGGTTGACCGGTCCGCTGTATATTTTTCCCACCAATAGCTTTGTATTAAAGGTATCCATGAGGCGAAGCTGCAATTTGACCTGGCCGTCACGCTCCTCAACACCGCCTGTAACCAAAAGCTCAGCCCCGATGCCTGTCCAGTCCTTGAAATTTATCTGTCCCAGTTGAATGCCTGATTCCGCAGGATTGGATAAAAAGGCAGTTGAGTTCATGATTTTCAGATATCCTGTGAAATCAAGCCCTGCTTTCAGGATCTGTTCAGCCTGAACACCTGCAGCAACCTCAGCCTCATGACCGCTGAAAGCCTTGAACGAAGTCACCGCAACAGGCGTTTTGTTTAAAAAAGGGTTTGAAATACTGATATAATCATAATCCTTTGCCTGGGCCTGGACAGCCGGGAGAACTAAAATTGCCCATACCCAGACAGCCTTGTACAGCACACGAAAATATTTATTTTGCTTCATATAACCACCTGTTTATATTTTAGGATTATTTGAGGCCCCGGGGGGAGAACCCTAACACCAATTCATAGGAAAACATCCCCTTGGGTAGTTCCGGCAGAGGATTTGCCCTTTTTATGGCCTTTTTGGCAGATTCGTCCAAATAATTGTTTCCAGACCGGGTTTCAAATGAAATATCCCGAATCTCACCGCTTTTTAATATTTTTATAAAAATCCTGACTTCAAGATCCTTATTAAGCCCGGCCATGACATCATTAAAAACCCAATTTTGTTCAATGGCGGACTTGATTACCATCTGGTACAGCGTCAAAGAAGAGGCTTCACCAACGCCACCGCCCCCACCGCCTGTAGCACCTGCAGCACCAGTACCACCCCCATTGCCGTAGGAATTTGTACCCTGGGCGCCACCTCCCTTTGAGGCAACCGAGGCCTTCATCCGTGCCAGGGCATCTTTAAGCTGGGCCTGCCTTTGTTTTTCTATCTTTTCAGCCTGTTTTTTTTGGGCTTTTGCCAGATCTTGTTCTGACTTTTTGCTGGCTTTGTCTTTTTGCTTTTCTTTCTTTTCAACAATTTTTTTGGGGAGCGGCTCTTTCTTTGGCTCTTTCTTTGGCGCTTTCTTTTCTCTGGCTGCGATCAGATCTTTAAGATTATGGGGCTTTGATTTCAGACTGACCTCAGGTTTAATGATCGGAATCTCAGGTGCCTTGGGTTCCGCGGGTTGGGATGGAATTTGGGAAAGCGCATCAAGATTCACATTCTCAGCGTTGTCAGACGCCGATTCATTAGCCACAGGTGCTTTTCCCGGAGTTTGGGCATTGGCAGGTCCGGCAGGTCCGACAGGTCCGACAGATCCGGGAGCAAACGTAACCAAATCCACAGTGATAATTTTGGGTTTAGGTGCGGAAAACTGAAAATCATGCAAGAAATAAAGACTGATAAAAAAAAGCACATGGCAAACCAGGGACAGCAGGCAGACCAGAAAAAAAGATTTCGGGCCGGTACTTTTGGGCTCGCTGCTAAATCGTTGCCTGTTTTGGATTTGAGACCGGATATTCATCTTACGCCTTTAACCAGCCTGATGCTCATCCTCAGGCAGGGTAATCATGCCAAGGCTCGTTATACCGGCTTTTTTAATCTGAGACATGATATTGACCACCACCCCATAGGGCACTTTTTTATCGGCCTTAAGGTAAACATTTCTCTTATCCAGATTTTCCATGACCGCCTCAAGCTTTTCTGCCAGAAACGCGGGGCTGACCTCCTGCTCGTTAATATACACGTTCATATCAGCATCAATGGAGATGATCAAATTCTGTTCATCCGTGGGCAATGATTGGGAGGTTGCCGTGGGTAGATCAACGTCTACGCCCTGAACCATCATGGGTGCCGTGACCATAAAAATTATCAATAAAACCAGCATAACATCCACAAATGGTGTCACGTTGATTTCAGACATTAAGGGGTCATTTCCTGATCCAAGCTGCATTTAGGCCTCCAGCTTTTTAAAAACATCCCGTTCAATAATATTCAAAAGATCTGAGGAGAAACTTTGAAGTTCTGAATTCAGCACCCGTATACGGTCATTAAAATAATTATATGCGATAACTGATGGAATGGCCACGGCAAGTCCGGCTGCAGTCGCCACTAGGGCCTCGGAAATACCGGGTGCCACAACGGCAAGACTGGCCGACCCGGAAAGCCCGATCCCCTGGAAGGTACTCATGATACCCCATACGGTACCGAACAGGCCAATAAAGGGTGCTGTATTACCGGCTGTTGCCAGAAAGGATACCAGCTGGGCCAACCGCCGATTTTCCACATTAATGGCTCGGTTAAGCGTACGGTTGATACTTCCCATGGTCTGAAGGGTCGATCCGGCATTTTTCCTTGCGGCAAGATTTTCCTTACTCTCCGTCCTTGCAGCCTCCATGTAAGCGGCAATAAAAATCCGGGCCAAGGGACTGGAACGAAGTGCTTTGGCCTTGGAAAAGGCATCGGCCAGGGTTCGGCACTGCCAGAACACTTCGGTAAAATCCGCCGAATCTCTGAATGCCTTTCTGACATACTGAAATTTTATAAATATGATAGACCAGGAGATAATAGAAAAAAACAGCAGCAGCAACATGATAAACTTTACAACGGGCCCGGCATTGGTAAGCATATATAACAGGCCGACTGATTCAGTGGTCATAAATCCTTCCTTAAACTATGTTGGTACTCTGGGAAACATATCAGATAAAAAAACATAAATCTACATGGTGTTTAGGCGAAAAGTCACCCACCTGCGGCGTTGCAGAAAAATTTGCCAAATTATAAGATCGGGCCTCACAACCATAAGGTTGCTCCGGTTACAAATTTTTCTACGCTTTGCATCTGGGCAACTTTTTGCCTAAACACGAAGTTTAACTTCAGATGTTACATATGCGATCACCGGCTCTCACGTCAATGAAAAAACCCCTTTGCCTTGGGCAAAGGGGTTTAATATCATCAAATCACATCATGGCCGAATAAACCGGCTTATGCTGTCACAGGATTAATTACATCCTTTCGGAAGGGAACCTAATTAAATATACCTATTATTAGGTTTTACCCATCACCCCTACCCAAAACTGATCATAATGTTTTTAATGAGATTCTTCAACTCTATTCAACCCTCTTCAAAATTGTCCTTTCATCGCTACCAATTTTGCTACCAATCCCTCAGATGGATTTTTTGAACGCCCCATATTTCGTCAAAATTCATCAAAATCCGAAACGAATTTTTTGTAAAATATAGGGTGGGATAAATATCTGAGAGAGTCTTAGGGTTGTGTTTCACATCAACCCATCTGTTAATCAGAGCATTTTACAAACCCAATCCGATCTTTAACAATTAAGAATCATTCCTATTTGGACCGATATTCGGCAGAGTGACAGAGGTTGAGTTACTGATTCTCTCTGCCCTTACCTTATATATAAGGTATGATTTCCTACAGTCTGATTCAATAGAATGTCAACATAATTTTTTAACCATTTATATTGACGATTTAGGAGACCGAGAAACAAAATGTTATCCCAAAAAATAAAGGTAAAATATGGTAAATTTAGTTTCGATAAGTAATAAAACATAAATCCCATTTCTAAAAGAAAAATATTTCTGTTTTAAAACACCTTAAAACCATCCTTTTATTAGGTCTCCTTTAAAAATAGGGAGTTACCACATTGTGACAGAAAGCTCTAGCAAAAAACATATTTTTTGTATATTATCAATACCATATTATTAGGTAATGGAGAATGGAGAAAAAATATGTGCGGCAGACCAAAAAATTCAAAAAGAAACTCTAAACCAATCTTAGAAAAAGAATACAAAATTTTAAAGTCCTATATAAATGGTATGGATACTTTTCAAACCACAAAAACAAAATGGCTCAGAAGTTTGGAAATTCTCTATATGACTGGTATGAGAGTTTCAGAAATTTTGGATATTAAAATAAAGGACATCAAGGATGCCATTGATAAAGGAGAATTATCAGTCTATGTAAAAAAACAGCAGATTATTCGCCATATCCCAATCAGCAAAAAATCAGAAAAAATTCTAAAAACACTGACTAATGATGAAACCGATGTAGATGCCTATTTCATCCATAAACGAAATTGTATCAGAAGCAGACTGAATATTAATGGTTTCACCAAAGAATTGAACGATCTATTACAGATGGTATTGGGGAAAAATTATTCATCACACTCATTCCGCAAAGGAATCATAACTGAGATGGGAGTTAGCGGTATCAATCCAAAGATTATTCAACATTTTATAGCGCATAAAAATGTATCAACCACATTGAACTATATCAAACCGACCTCTAATGACATCAGAAACTCACTGTTGCGGTAATGAATTGGGTTATTACAAATAAATATTTGAGCCACTTGAAAATTATTTCGTTTAGACAATTAATTTTTTAAAATTTTCTACATAAAAATACGTTGTTTTCAACAACGCAAAAAAAATCGAATTTTTTACGAATCTTTATATAACATATTGTAATTATTAGATAAAAAATTTTAATAAATATACAAAAAAAATCAGTTTTTAAAATATTTTTGGTATAATTTATATAAAAGAGGGAAAGAATGAAACCATTATATATCCAATGAACTTAACTATAAAGGATTATGTTTATGGACAATACAAAAAAAATGTACTTTGAAATGATTTTCAACAAATTCGGAACAATGAGATTAAACAAAAAACAGATGGGTGAGATCTGCAATCAATCAGAATCAACATTAGATCGGATTCGTAGAGATAGAATGGGATGTGAGTTTTCAAAGGAAAGCGGTATGATTTTCTATCCATTGGATAAAGTCGTTGAACATCTACTAAAAACGAAAAAGACAGCATAAGGGAGGTGAAATAATGGAAATGATAAAGTCTAAGAAATTTCCGGGAGTATATCATACTGTATTGAAAAATGGTGATTTGTCGTATTACATCTACTACAGAGATCCCTATGGAAAACAACATAAGGTTAAAATTGGGAAAAAATCTGAATATATCGATGAAGCCTATTGCAATCGAATCAGATTAAACACAATTGTTGCTTTAAAAAATGGTGAGCTACCACCCAATATACAGATTCGTAAGAAGCATAAAATTATTTCATTGAACAGTGTGGCGGATTTTTATTTTACCAATGTTAAAAACAAATCCACTCATAAATGGCAGAACAAATACAATTTACGAATTAGAGATAGTATCGGCGAAAAAGATATTGAGTTGATTGGCAGTAAGGAAATGCTATCACTACAACAATCAATGATTGATGATAACTTAGCCCCATCAACCATTAACTGTTATATGGATATTGTATCTGCTGTTTGCAACTATGCACTTAAAACCGATATGTACAAAGGGATGAATCCAACCAAATTAATAAAGAAACTCAAAGTAGATAATAATAGGCAGAAATTTTTATCACAGAATGAGATTAATGATTTATTAGAATGTGTTAAATCTGAACCAACATTGTATTTATTCACAAAATTATCTTTATCAACTGGTGGAAGATTTCAGAGCATATTGAGCATCAAAAAGAGAGACGTCAATTTGACTGATAAAATCATCACACTGAAAGACTATAAAAATGAGTCCACATATAATGGATATATCTGTGATAATGAATTATCAGATTTACTTAAAACAAAAATGAGTCTTATTGGTAATAATGATTATGTGGTTTTTGATAACGGAATTAAAGATATGAGAAAATATATCAGCAGAAAGATGAGTAGTATTTTCTATGAGTTATTCAACATTTATGATTTAGATGAGACTGATAAAGATTATAGAAAACATAAAGTTGTAATCCATACATTGAGACATACGTTTTTATCACATTTAGCACTGAAGGGGACATCCCCATTTGAGATTAAACAGTTGTCTAACCACAAATCGTTGAAGATGGTTGAACGTTATGCAAAGTTGAACCCAGATAGTGGTAAAGATAAAGTGGTGGGATTATATTCATAAGCTGATTCAGAATAAAAAAGCTTAAACCACATTACATACTCTGTCAGTAGGGATGATTATATAATCATCCCCACCAAACATACCTAAGATGAAAAAATCTATCTGATTCCTTCCGCTCTCAAAGTCTCATAGAAGCCTACAATCAGTTGTTACAGTCAAACCTACATCAGTATTCGATTAACTTAGATTTCCTTAAATGTTTGAATTTATCGTATGCGGCATCATTATTTGGAATGGAGGTCAGCAGTACTTTGTTGCAAAACTAAGAGATACGCAAAAAAATATTTCATGATACGCTTGGGGATTCGTTATATATAGCTATCTGACAACTTTTGTTGCCAATAGAACAAAAATTGTAAATTCTAAATAGATCTAATTCTGTTGTTTTAGTTCAACATTCTGAAATAAAATGAATTTAAGCTTATCGATCAACTGGTATGTAAACTGCATAGATTTAAACCATCTAGAATAAAGGCATTACAAACATTAAAAAACTATAAGTTGTTTCCATATTTACAGTCAAACCTACATCAGTAATTAACTTAGATTTCCTTAAATGTTTGAATTTATCACGGCATCATTATTTGGAATGGAGGTCAGCAGTACTTTGTTGCAAAACTAAGAGATACGAATATTTTATTCGTTAATATAGCTATCTGACAACTTTTGTTGCCAATAGAACAAAAATTGTAAATTCTAAATAGATCTAATTCTGTTGTTTTAGTTCAACATTCTGAAATAAAATGAATTTAAGCTTATCGATCAACTGGTATGTAAACTGCATAGATTTAAACCATCTAGAATAAAGGCATTACAAACATTAAAAAACTATAAGTTGTTTCCATATTTAAATCACATGCATGAATAAGGAGAGTAAAATGAATAAGGAGAGTAAAAATGGATGAAAAACAAAATATTGGAAAAAAAGACAGTAAAATTACAAAAATTTTTCATGGTACCAAGGGTAAAATAAAAGATAAGTTAGACATAGATAGAATAAAAGAAACAACTGATGAATTAAGTGATAAACTAAAAAATAAAAAAGATGAAATTGCAGACAAAATAGACACAGATAAGCTGAAAAAAAATGCTGAGAAATTAGTTCATAAGGTCCATGATGCAAAAGATAAGTTAGCTAAAAATATAGATGATGAAATGATCAACAAAGCTAAAGATAAATTTAAAAAATCAGCAACAACAACTGTTGATGGACATCTTAATCATGGTTTGGTCGGCAAAGTATGGCAGCATAAATATGGCAAAATAGCTATTGCAATTGCTGTTATTGGAATTGTTATCATATTAAATATATTTTTAGGAGGAGATGAAACGACACCTATAGCTCCTACAACATCATCAGAACCTGTAACAAATACAGCATCAAATTATGCTGAGAATAAAGACGTTGATGATATAAATGAAAAGGAAAATTATGTCGCTGGAGCCAGAGTTGAACACGTTGATGATTTGAAACACAAAAAAACTGAAGCGGATGCTAAGAGAAAAGCTCTACAGTTGAAGAAATATAAGGAACCTACCGCTCCCCCGTCGTCGTTCCCTGAAAAAGAAAAATTTACTATGGAAGATTGCAAAGCTTTAAATTTAAACGGAGACGCTCTAAGTTTGTGTCTATCTTATGATTGGGGCAGGTTAGAAGATAAATTAAGGGAATTGGTATGTGTTGGTTACTCAGAATCTGTTTGTTATAAGCCTAAAGATAAAGAAGATAGTGTTAGATTTTTTAAAGCATATCCAAAGGCATTTGAAATAGCAATGAATACTGTTAATAGCAGTACAAATCACTATCATGCGGCAGAGCTTATTGAGGCCTTTAATAATTTTGGAATTGAAAATGGGTTAATTCAAGGTGGTAGTGGTAATACTTCTGTGATGGAAAAAGCCGGAACGAGCTCAGTAACCTATAATAGAGAAAAATTAGAGTTTCTTGGCAATTTCCCTGTTTACCTACATAATGACTCAAAAAAAGTAATCAAACAGTGTAACTCTATGCGGGGTGTGCCCCTAACTCAAAATATGATGAGTTCTCATTTAAAAGCTGGAAATATACGTGCCATTAGGAATTCTGAGATTGCAATTATAACGACGGACGATAAACTAAATCTGATAAACTTAAAATCTGGAACAAAAGAAAATGGGAATTGGGGGCTTTTGTTTTGTGAAAAAAGAGAAGATTTGTTAGTGGATAAAAACTATAAAGATTTACATAAAGTAACATTTAGGGAAAGTCAAAATTATTGTTTGGAACAGGGGAAATTTTTACTAAGTGAGGATGAAGCAAAAGGTCGAGTTCTTATGATAGCAAAAGAGATAAATAAAAAGAGACTCAAACTTAAAAATATAAGAAATTCGAGCTATATACCTCGTATATACATTGCATATGCTAATTCTCAATATGATTACGGCTATGTTTCATGTACCCCACATAACCCACAAATGCAACACGTAACTGTGAAACCAATTAATGGAACGAAAAGAGGGCAGTATAAAGAATATCAAGTAGATCGAAAAATAGTAGGCTATGGATTAACAGATTATTTAGGTTTGGATAAATACCCTCCAGAATACAATGTTACAATGACAAATCGAGGTAAAGTTTCAGGCAGCAAAGATGACTACTTTTATGTATTTGGTGCATGTAGTTGCAAAGGTAAAGAAATAAAAGATAAAAAATAATGCCTGCCACAATGCCGTTTCCTTAACATAATTTTACCCTCGCATGCTGCCAAAATTTTCAGAAATAACGGGGAATATTCTGTCTGTTAATTTCATCATTTCAGCTTAAGGAAACGGCATTGACTTAACAGTCAGTCACAAATGACGACAAAGCAGCCATGTTATTGAACTCAATAAATTTTATGACATAAGCTATTTTTGTCTCGTAAATGAATACAAAAAATTTAGGAGAATCTTTTATGATGACAGAATTAAAGTTCATAGTAGTTGTTATAAGTATCTTTATCACTGCAATAATTGCCGATGCAGCCAGTTTTGATTGCAAAAAAGCAGGAACACTCATTGAACATACCATTTGTAACGATGAAAAACTCTCAGAACTTGATGAAGAGTTGGCAAGAGCATATAAAAACGCAAAACAATATACAGACAAAGAAATGCTTAGAAAAGAGCAGATTAACTGGATAAAAACCAAACGTGCGGCTTGTAAAGACGTCGAATGCTTACGCAACACATATTCACAACGTATTAAAGAGTTAAATGCATTTGGTAGTGTGAATACTAATGCTAAACAAATTACATTTGACGGTATTATAAAAGTATGTGGTGACCCAGCAGGTAAGGGCTATTGTGTAGATAATGGCAAAGAAAAAAAACTGATTATTTATTTTTTTGAGTGTGATTCTTATCAAAATTTATGTAATAAATTATCAAATATTGAAAACAATGGCACATATTCAGTAACAGGTAAAATTGATGAGTATAATTATACATTTGAAAAAGATGTTATGATTAAAAAATCAACTTTAAATAATGATAAACAAATTACAGATGTAGATTATAAAAGCTTTAAGTTAGATATGGAAAAAAGTGATATTCCATCTCAAATTAAATTAGTGAAAGGTTCTAAATATAATGACTTTGACCAATCATATACATATGACGATGGAAATAAAAATAAAATATTGATTAATGGGGTTGAGTTTGAAATTAGCTTTGTTATTAGAGGAGATAATAACAGAGTTAAACTAATAATGTATACTGCTAAACATATGGAAAATAAAAATGAACAAGAGTTAAGAGCTATAGCTAATTCTTTAACAAACAAAAAGTTAGAGAAGAGAACTATGAATAATTATACGAATGGTAAATTAGCCACAATTATATTAGAGCATTCTGAAATTATTGGTGGTATCGAAGAGGACTTTAGCTTAATTTATAATAATGAAAATTCCAACTCATTTGAAAGAAATGGAATTATGATTATGATAATGCATTCGTTAAAAGAGAAGAAAAAATCAGATTCTGAACAACATAAAAAAATTGAAAAAAGTCTTAATGATCTATTTGTGACAGTGCCTCCAAAGTCTTTTGTGTGTATGTCTCTAAGTTCTTACAAACAATTACTTGATAACGCAGATAGAAAAATTAATACTATACCATCTCAATGCGTTTATACAGACGACAGCATAAATTTCATGAGAACTGAAATTAAAGAGAACTATAAGGGGAGAACAATTGTACAGTTATCGGGTAACGGTGCTAAAACCTGTTGGGTTTTGGAGCAATTTGTAAATCCCTATGTACCAAAATAACTATCTTAAAACATAAGAATTTATTTTTCTAAAAGCTTTTAATTTGTGGAAGATAGTTTAGGAATGAGTCTTAAATAACTTGCCCATTTCAAAACAGGCGACCATTGTAGGCCGTACGTTTGAAAATTCTAATTGGGCATATTATTTCGTGCTCATTCCTTAGGACTAACAGAGAACCCAATGCCATAAAAGTATCCATATTGGATAAGGCCTTTAGGGGAGTACTGTAAGTTATTCCCCTTTCTCTTCCATCTTCTTAATCTTTTTTTTCAAAACACTCTTTTTATTCGAACACTTATTACTGACCCGTGTGTATCCAATGAAATTGCCATCTTTATTTTTGGTATTAACTCCACAAATGAGGCAGTAAGGTTCAAATTTTTTCTCCAATAATTCTAACTCATCGTTACGTTTATCAACACTTTTACCTTTTTTCCCTTCAACCATTGATGTGATGGATGAAATTTCTTCTTCAGATAAAGAGTATTCCTTTTTTAGACATTTCAGCAACTCAGTGTCATTCTGTTTATAATTTTCAAGTTCCTTTATCCGATTACAGATGTGCTGTAATTCAGTCAGTTGTTGGATTTGAAATTCTATTTGTTTTGATTCATCCATTATCGATACCCCCTAATTATTATAATTGATAATAATTTTATCCCAACTATAGGGTTCAGATCAATAATAAAATCATTTATCAACTGTAAATGTGCTTCTGTTTCCTTCGTCAGTCTGTCTATGTATATAACCGCCCATTATAGATTATCATAAACACTACCCAACAATTCTTATTATATTTTACTCCTGGGGCAGTTGATATCTGTTTCCAATATCCTCGTTTTTGGAAGCACCCAATACTGATAATATTTTTGCTTTTTCGGACAGTTGAAAATAAGATTCCTTAAGGAATCTCCCTTTAAACTGGTTTTATCTTTTTATTTTTAAATTTGGATATCAGTTCTTTTGGGATGGTTTTAGGTGCTGTAGAGTGAGAACATACACCATCAATATCTATTCCTGAAGATGATTTCTTCCTCTTATTCTCAAATTTATTTATAAATTCACAAACTGCATCAATTTCCTTTCCTACACCTTTTAGCCAATATATTTTCCCTTCTGTTGCTGAAACAGCTCTTAGTGCGTGGAATAACAGAGATTCTATGTTCGCACAGTAATCCCTTATCGACTGTGATTTTTTAAGATACTCATCAAATACTTCATACTCTTCCATCATTAATTACCTCCAATTATATTTTTTTGTTCAAAATCTTTCATCATATCTGAAATTATATTTTTCAGAACTTCAATCTTCTCTCTGTCGCTTTTTCCACTGATCATATCATCAGCTTCAAATTTCTCAATCACATTAAACAACGATGATAACATATCTCTGATAGATTCCTTTCCTTCTCTCATCAATTGCTTTTTTCGTCCCACCTTGCCTACGTCTTTTGATAAATCCTTAACTTTCATTTCATTCCCCTAATACCATATCCATAAATAGTTGATAGCCATCTTCACCATATCTCTGAATCAAATCATCTTTAAAGAACCACTCCAAATCCAATGAATCAAAATATGGGCTGTAATGTTGTAAAAACTCCTCAACCCCACCACCTTTTATTAAAATCATTTTCAAAAGGTTGGAATACAACATCCCTTCCCATTTACCATTAAATAAATCTGATTCTTTCACTGATTGATAAATCAGTTCTTCAATTTCCTTTGGTTCTCTCATTGTCGTCTCCAACTGTTTTATTGTTATTTATGCCGATTTTATGTATTTTTTTGAAATTACATAGAATTGACGTTGGAGTAGTTGACTAAAGCGTTCGTTCAAATCATAATATCCAAGGGCAAATAGCGGTGATCATAAAAGGTGCGACGAATTCTGATGCGGATACAATCTTATATTCGTCCGACTTTGTATTTATTTTCATAACTACACCTCATTTTATCAAAACAATACATTCCAAACATTTCATGTATTGTTTCTAAGGTTTCTGATTTAGATTTCGTCACAACATTCTTATATATAAAATCCACTAATAAATATTCTTCATTGATATAATAAATTTGATATTCTTCATCTATATGCCTTAAAACAATCATATAGGGCTGATCATCTTCAATCCTTGATTTCAATTTTTCTTTCTCAGCTGATAAAATTTGTTCAATTTTAAATTCATCTTCTATACCATCTTTAATAAGATTTCTCTTTATCCCCAACGTGTAACTTGTAATATTTTTTATTTTTGCGTTTGATTTTTTTAACTCTTTTTCTATTCTATCTTCCAAGTAAGTTTCAAAAGTTAATTCATTTATGTATGACTTCGATTCTTCTTTTTTCTCCGACTTTGAGCTCCATTCAGCTTTTTTGATGATAAATTTCATGTTCTTTATTTCATACAGCCCACTTATCGGATTTCTTTTTTTACTAATTGTACATTTGACTCTGATATCTGAATGATCATTAATATCTTCAATTGATTTTTTCATCTGAGCAATGAAGTTTGAGTTGGATGTTTTTTCATTACAAACATTCATCATATCTTTAAGCTTACCAATATCAACATTTCTGTTTTTGTTTGCATAAACTCCCAATGCATCCTTCAAAAACAGATACAATAGCTTTGACATTTTCTTTAATCCGAATATTATATCATAATTCACTTCTACCTTTGGTTTTGGATTATCAAACCATCCCAAAAATTTTTTTGATACCCTAACGCCAAATCCATAAGACTTACCATTTTTTGCGTTGAAAATCTCAATCTTAAATGGTTGTTTAGTTTGTATTTGCTTTCTATCACCATAACTTCCCAGATAATTTGATTTCAACTGTATGCTTTCAATCTTTTCTAATGATGATTTAATCGATTTAGTATTGGGATTTGATTTAAATGATTCTCTTATTTCCTGATAGCCAAACTCAACATAATTTTCATTTATATAATTATATGCTTTGTGAGTATGATAGATCAGCCATATGAATAGATCGTAATCTAATCCATTTATTTTTTGTAGTTTTTCATCTCTGTTCAGAAACACTATCTGACTAAGATGTGGTGGATATAATTTTTTCATTTTGAAATCTCCATTTTTATTTTCAATTTTACAATTTTATTTATATTTATGTTGTAAAGTTGAAAACTTTTTGAAGAAATAAAAAAATTTTTTATATAGATCACAATGTAGATTTAATTCATATCAATTGAAAAATAATGATCTCCAATACAAAAATAGATATCCCCATTTGATAACACTATATTTTATTGATGATTTTTGTCGCAAATTCACCAATACAAATGCTTTACTAATACATACTAATAATAACAACTAAGAATTCTGTTGTTTTTTGTCTTTCAGACATCGGTTGGGAGTGGCTTACGCCACTCCCTATGGTTACAAACCTTAGATTTCCTTATGATAATAATTTTACAATTATTTCTGATTCTTAATTTAATTTTTGTAAAATAATCTGTACAGATTGGTTTTTATGAAGGGATAAATGGATGATTTAATATTTCAGAGATTGATGAATCAACCTTATCAATATCATTATTTCCAAATGTTAGGTTATCATTTTCTGATCTGAAACAGCATTTGTTCTTTAACAAATAGGTTATCAAATCAATGATTTTTGTTTGTGAGAACCTCATATTATTAATGGACTCTGTATAAAACAGAAAGATCTTATGATTCAGTATCAGTTTTTTAATGAGGTCTACATTGGATTCTGTAGAGTAGATAAAGTCGTTATCTTCGATAAAAAATGATGACAGTCTATCTTTGATTAAATTCCTTTGGTTATTGTATTGCATTTTATCAAATGGTAGTGACGAATATATGAGGATCATATGGTTATCATCTCCGTTATTAAAGATCATACCAACTATTTTGACTATTGAAGAGGGATAAATAAAATCATTGATATTAGGTGCCGCCCATCATTCTATTATTCTGACCCTCATTTTCACACCTTATCATTTAATCACAATTAATGGAGTTAAACCGCCTTATTTTATTGGTAAAAAAATCCGATTATCTGCTATTTCTGTTAATCTATCCATTTATTTAATTTCCATCATAAATATTCCATATACATAGAATAGGAGTTATTATGATCAATCACAAAAAGGTCACTTACACATTGGATCAGAGAGTCATAAATATCATTAAGAGAAGATCATTCTTTTCCGATCTCTCACAGAGTCGATGGTTATCCAACTGTATTCAGTTAGGATTTGAAATGATGATGGATGAGTACAATGAGAATAATAAGAAACCATTGGTGGGGGCGCCGATTAGGCGCCACCACACCATCCCCAAAACATTTACCCTACCATTGGATGTTATAAACACCCTCAGTTGGTTTTCTGATAAGTTGGGGATAAAAAAATCTCATTTAGTGGTTGGGTCTGTGTTAAATTTTGAAAAAATGGAGGAAGCAAAATTTTATCAATATCGGAATATTGATGATTTGATGAATGCTTTTGTAGAAACTTATTTTCCAATATATGGTCATTAGATTTAGAAATGAGCTTATTCAAACAGACACTGATTTTGGTCAATAACAAAGAGAAATGATTGATGATGGATACCGATGTATCAGATACTCTTAAAACACCTTAAAAAGAAGATATCAACCCCCTTACCATTGACCAATTTTGGTCAACCATTACGGAAAATGAATAGAAATACCTAAAACTGCTACTTTTTGTGCTACACCGTAAAAATCAGCCCTATAGACCCCAATTTGGGTGGTATGTGACATTCTGCAAAAAAAAGGAACCCCCTTATAAATGTATATTTATAAGGGGGTTACGAATTATGCTACCACTAAAAAAAATTTAGTAGCACAAAGGTAGCATATGAGGTTATTTTTCACCGCTTATTATCGGTGTCGTTACCAATACGATACCTTTTTTATTTTACACCTTAATAACAGATTGATTATTAAGGTGTTTTCTATCTTTTGGGAGAAAAAATTACATCATACCGGGCATTCCGCCGCCCATTCCGCCGCCCATTCCACCGGGCATACCGCCGCCCATGCCGCCACCTGCATCTTTTTCAGGTTTTTCAGCGATCATGGCTTCGGTGGTCAGCATAACAGATGCAACAGAAGCTGCGTTCTGCAGGGCAAAACGAACCACTTTCTTAGGATCAATAACACCAGCTTCGATAAGATCTTCATATACATCGGTTCTGGCGTTGTATCCAAAGGCACCGTCTGCTTCTTTAATTTTATTGATGACAACAGAACCTTCTACACCTGCGTTGTCGGCAATTTTGCGCAAGGGCCACTCAATAGCCTTGGCAATAACTTTAACACCCAATTTTTCTTCACCTTCCACATCAAGGGAATCAAGGGCAGGAATGCATCTAATCAGGGCGACACCGCCGCCGGGAACAATGCCTTCCTCAACAGCTGCACGGGTTGCATTCAAGGCATCTTCTACACGGGCTTTCTTTTCTTTCATTTCGGTTTCAGTGGCGGCACCAACATGAATTACAGCCACACCACCGACCAGTTTAGCCAGACGTTCCTGCAGTTTTTCACGGTCATAATCAGAAGAGGTTTCATCAATCTGGGCACGAATTTGTTTTACACGGCCTTCAAGGGCTTCTCTGGATCCGGCACCGTCAACAATAGTGGTATTGTCTTTGTCAATGGTGATGGTTTTGGCCTGGCCAAGATCCTGAAGGGAAATATTTTCCAATTTGATACCGATATCTTCGGAAACAACCTGACCACCGGTGAGGATAGCAATATCTTCCAGCATGGCTTTTCTTCTGTCACCGAAACCGGGCGCTTTGACGGCAGCCACATTCAGGGTGCCGCGCAGTTTATTCACAACCAGCGTAGCCAGGGCTTCGCCTTCTATATCTTCTGCAACGATAACAAGGGGCTTACCTGTTTTTGCAATTTCTTCCAGCACCGGAAGCAGATCTTTCATGGAGGATACTTTTTTATCGCAGATCAGGACAAAAGGATTTTCCAGGTAAGCAACCATTTTTTCGGTATCGGTTGCGAAATACGGGGAAAGATATCCGCGGTCAAACTGCATACCCTCAACAACATCAAGGGTGGTATCCATGGATTTGGCTTCTTCAACGGTGATAACACCTTCTTTGCCCACTTTATCCATGGCTTCGGCAATGATGTTACCAATGGTTTCATCATTGTTGGCGGAAATGGTACCGACCTGGGCGATTTCATTCTGGTCCTTAGTGGGTTTGGCAAGACCTTCAAGGCTTTCAATGACTTTTATAACAGCCTTGTCAATGCCTCTTTTGATTCCCATGGGGTTGTTGCCGGCAACGACCAGGCGCTGGCCTTCTTCGTAAATTGCCCGGGCAAGGACGGTGGCGGTGGTGGTACCGTCACCAGCCATATCAGATGTTTTTGAGGACACCTCTTTAACCATCTGGGCGCCCATGTTTTCAAACTTATCTTCAAGATCAATCTCTTTGGCAACGGTTACACCGTCTTTGGTAACAGTGGGAGATCCCCAGGATTTATCAATAACAACGTTTCTTCCCTTGGGACCAAGGGTAACCGTTACTGCGTCGGCAAGCGCTTGGACGCCTTTGAGCATAGCTTCACGTGCTTTGGCATCGTACTTAATTTCTTTAGCCATTGTATTTTATCTCCGTCAATTTATTTCATTTGATTCTATTGAAGTATATATAATCTTGAGCCGAATATCCTAAAATAAACAATGCATTTCAGGATGTCAGCAAATATCAGTCAACAACGCCCAGTACATCGTCCTGGCGCATGATCAGATAATCAATCCCGTCAATTTTGACCTCCGTACCGCCATATTTACTGAACAATACGAGATCCCCAACTTTAACGTCCATGGGAAGAAGCTTTCCGTCTTCGCCCATACGTCCGTTACCGGTTGCAACGACTTTACCTTCGGCAGGTTTTTCCTTTGCTGTATCCGGGATAATGATACCGCCTTTGGTTTTTTCATTTTCTTCAACACGTTCAACAAGAATTCTGTCGCTCAATGGTCTGAAACTCATGATACAATTCTCCTTTAATTATAAAAGTTGAGCATTAAATTTTATTTTTGAATTAAGTCAACTTGTTAGACAGATTGTCATCTACTTGGAATCTGATTTAGAAGCTGACTTTTCTGATTTTGCTGATGTTTTTTCTTTAGGTTTGGAACCTGCCTTGGTTCCGCCGTAATCCGTTACATACCATCCGGATCCTTTGAGATGAAAGGTGCTTTGGGAAACAATCTTTTTTAGCTTACCATTGCACCTGGGACAAACCTCCAAGGGGGACTCTGAAATTTTTTGAAACACTTCTTCTATATGACCACACCCACTGCATTGGTACTCGTAAACCGGCATTTTGTTTTTCCTTCCTCTAAATTGCTGAAACCGCTTATTTTGCGGGACTCCTTGCTTGAAAAACAAAACTAAAATAATAAGTCTTTTTTCCTTGTCAAGGATAGGCCCTTAAAATTTTTAAAGATGTTTTCATTTAAAGCGTGTTAATACCATTTTGCATAAAATTCAAAAACTTGTGACATTCCGGACACTGTTTGGGGTGCAATAATATTATAGGTAATCCCATGCACTTTTTTTTCTTCTTCCAGGGTCACCTCTGCTTCACAGGCGTTTTCATAGCGATGTTCAAACCGTGCAAACCGTACCACATGAACAAGCTCATGGACCAGGATATACAAAAGAAAAGGGGCAAGACAAATTTCAGGAGTTTCGGCAACAAATAAAATAATCGCAGGATCCTGGATACAGACATGATAAAGACTAAAGACCGAAGAGCTCAGAGAACGGTCCTGCCGCCGGCCTTCATATTTCAGCACCTGGGCAAAAGGGCCTTCCACCCGTTCATGGGGCGCCAGATCCCTGGCGGTTTTAATATCATATCTGTTTTTAAGCCATTGGGAGGAGGACAATTTAAAATAATTATAGACCATCTCCTCGGCCCGCAGCGATGCTGTTGCCACCTGTTCAAGTTCACCCTCATTAAAAAATCGTGTCATTTACACGCCTGCTCCATACAACAAAAGAATGGACACTTGATTTTAATTTATGCTATAATTGGAATTTAGCAAATCAAATGACAATTTACTTATTTAAAAGGAGGTGATTTTTTTGGGCAGCGTTATAAAAAAGAGAAGAAAAAAAATGCGCAAGCATAAACATAGAAAGCTCCTTGCCAAAACCAGACACCAAAGAAAGAAGAAATAGGTTCTAAAAAAATTAGATCCGCCTTTTTCTTTATAGGCATGTGGGGAGTATTGAGTTGTATCAACTCAGCTCAATACTCATATCCCACATATCCCAATGCAACACATCTCTTATCTTAATTCGAACTTTTCTTAAAATATTTCATCAAATCGGAATCCGTTGACAATATAACGGTACTATTCTTTTCAAGCGTATTTTTATACAACTCCATGGTCTTCACAAACGCATAGAATTCGGGATCCTGACCATAGGCGCCTGCATAGATCCGAGTCGCCTCGGCATCAGCCTTACCCTTTATTTCCTGGGCCTGCTTATACGCCTGGGATTTGATGACCTGCAGATCTCGTTCTTTCTCTCCTCTGATATTGCTGGCCTCACCTTGACCTTCTGCTCTGAATTTTTCTGCAATCTGATTTCTTTCGGCAATCATCCGGTCGTATACAGAACTGCGGACACTGTCGATATAATTAATTCGCTTAATCTTAACATCCACAACCTGAATGCCGAAATCCGCTAATTTTTCCCGGGCCTGTTTTTCTATCTGACGGGCAATTTCAGCCCGACCCAAATCCACACGGTAACGAACCATCCGCTTAGGCGTTTCTTCACCTTCCTTGACCTCCTGCCCCTGGATGACATCAAACGTATCCATGGGGCGGTCTGTATTCCTTACACTTTCCACAAGCGGATATGCGGAAATCAAATCGCGCATGGCCGGATCAATAATATCATCCAATCTTTTCAGCCCGGAAAATTCGTCTTTCACCGTCTGAAAATAGACAATAGGATCACTGATCCGCCACCGGGCAAAGGTATCCACCCAGATATATTTTTTATCCTTTGTAGGAATTTGCCCCGGATCCCCGTCCCACTCAAGCAAATTTTTGGGGAAATAATTCACCTTCTGGATAAATGGAACCTTGAACTTTAATCCCGGTGTTTTCTTGGCATCACCCACAATACGCCCGAACTGAGTGATAACCACTTGTTCGGTTTCATCTATCACGTAGGCAGAATTATATAAAACGACAGCTGCGATGACGGCAACCGCCAGCAAAAAAACATTCACCCTTCCCATATTTTTATTTGTACCTTCCATACCTATTCACCTTTCCCAAGGGTTTGACCTGACAATTTAGCTCCCATATTTACAAACGGCAGCACGTTTTTCTGGTCTGAATCAATGATATATTTATTTTCCAGTTTGGGCAGGACCTCAAGCATGGATTCCAGATACATCCGTTTCCGGGTCACATCTTTCGCCTGAACATATTCATCATAAATGGCCTTAAATTTGATCGCGTCACCCTGGGCACGGTTTACCCGGTCAATGGCATACCCTTCAGCATCCTTGATCAGACGCTTTGCTTCGCCCCGAGCCAGGGGAACCGCCTTGTTATATTCTTCCCGGGCTCTATATATGGTCTGCTCCTTTTCCTGAGTAGCCTGGTTAACCTCATTAAAGGAAGCTTGCACCGGTTCCGGCACATTGGTTTTTTTCATTTCAATATTAACGATACCGATCCCGGCTTTTGCATTGTCCATCTCCCTTTGAAGCATTTCCTGAGCCGCACTGGCAATCTCTGCACGACTTGAAATGACCTCATTGATACTTCTATCTCCCACAATGGTTCGCATGGTTGCTTCGGACATATCCCTTAACAGGGATCTGACATCTTTTACATTAAACAGATACGCCCTGGGATCAGCTCTGCGATACTGAACAATCCAGGGAACAACGGCAACATTAAGATCGCCGGTGAGCATCAAAGAGGCCTCCTGCCTGGACGACTCCGGAGACGCACGAAAAGATCCCTCCCCGTTGTACGTTTTAAAGCCGAACTCTTCAGTTTCAATCTCCCTGACATTCACCTTGGTTACTTTTTCTATGCCTGCGGGTAGTTTGAAATTCAAGCCGGGCTGCGCCAAACGATCGTACTTGCCAAAACGCTGGATCACCCCAACCTCGCTCCGGTTAATGGTGAACACAGTAGACATACCGATAATTACAGCAATAATAATGATTATTACAAAAAAGACGCCGGAAGACTTAAACCCTTTAAATTTATCTAACAGATCCTCCATTTGGGGCGGTGTAGGCATCCCAGGCCCTCCGCCTTGCTTTTGTTCATATTTTTTCTGATTTTCTCGAAGTTTTTCCCAATCCCAATTCATAAAATTTTATCCTGTTAATGAATGACCAATCTGACAATAATAATTGTTTCCATTGGTTCGCTTGAAAATTTCTATATGAAAGTCAAAATAACTCGCTAAATTACTTTCATGTTTCGTTGCTGGTTGAGCCTGGGTGTTGATAGTCCAGATCAGCCCATGGCTTTTATATAGGCAAAATACTACTCTAATTATAAGAATCAAGGTTAAAAGGCAATATTTATTTAGAACAGCGACTGGAGGCATTAAGGATATCAGACAAGCCTGCAACGTGGTTGAACTGTACGCGCAGATTCCCTATCCTTTAATAATATGTTATGACATTCCGTAAAAACCTGACGAATCAGGATAAATATCAGTTGGGAATTAAACATGAACAAAAAAACAGACCCAAGCCACCTGACTCATATCAGTGACATATTGTCAAAGGCTTTATCAAAATACAGGCCACCCCAAGAAACGCAAATCACACAGATATGGGAAATATGGGATTTGGCGTTAGGAACCTCCATTGCACAAAATGCCAAACCTGACACATTTAAAAATGGTCAATTACAGGTAATCGTGTCAAGCTCGGTATGGATACACCAACTCAAATTTCTTGAAAAAGAGATGATTGCAAACCTGAATGCAAGACTGAACGCACCTTTAATTACACACCTACGGTTTAAAATTGGAGAAATACACTACTGATCGGCTTTTTGGAGGGAAGCTATCTGTTTTGCAGCCGGCAAAGGGCTATCGTTACAGCATGGACCCCTTTGTGCTGTGCAGCCAGCTGCCACCCGTCTGCTCTGGTGATCGCATCCTTGATATAGGATGCGGCTGCGGTATTATTCCCGTTATTCTGGGATATTGCTTTCCCCAATCTTGTATTACCGGCGTTGAAATCCAAACCAAACTTGCTGACATTGCGCTGAAAAACATTGTTAATAACAAACTTGAACAGACCGTATCAATTATTAACGAGGATGTTAATAATATTAATCCTGAATCCACAAACGGACTTTTTAACCTTATATTGTCAAACCCACCTTATAAAAAACATAATACCGGAAGATTAAACCCGGATATTCAAAAAGCCATCGCCCGCCACGAGATTACCATGAATATCAAAAGCCTTGCCGCAAAAGCAGAAACTCTCCTCAGACACAAAGGCCGATTTATGATAATTTTCCCTTCCGAACGTCTGCCGGATATCGAACAGGCAGTGCAGGCAACATCTATTTATCCGGAGTGGATACGCTATATTTATACTGGACAAAAAAAAACACCTAAGCGTGTTATTTTTTCAGGATGTAAGGATATAACCACCCAAAAACGCATTTTACCCCCAATTTACCTGTCGTCCAACAATATCATGGATATGAATACTCGATGATCAAGTTTTTGTTAATTTGCCCAACTTCGGCGTTGGAAAAAATTTTTAATCCTCAAAATATGTCGTATATTCCTCCGGTTAAAAATTGTTTCCGCCTTGAACTTGAACAAATTCCCTAAAAACTTGATGATCGAGGAATACATTACCCAAGCACATTAATCCTTGACACTTCGATTAAAAGATACTATTTTGCTCGGGTCTATTTGGAGAGGTGACCGAGTTGGCTGAAGGTGCACGCCTGGAAAGCGTGTGTATCCTAACCGGGTACCCGGGGTTCGAATCCCCGCCTCTCCGCCATTTCAAAAGAAGAGCTACTGTAATCACAGTGGCTTTTTTTATTTCATATTCTGTATAAGCTACCAATACACTGGTGAATTATACAGTCATGAATAATAATAAAACATACTTAAAGCATTTGTTAATATAGTGGAAAACCCTTCGTACCTGTGGAAAAAAATTATTGCCGAGGCAGTGCGTGATCCTGCTGAATTATGTAGACACCTGGATATTCCAAACGAAAATGTGGATTTAAATCCGGATTTTCCAATGATAGTACCAGAACCGTTTTTACAGCGAATTAAACCGGCAGATCCCTTAGACCCGCTTTTACTTCAGGTTCTTCCCAGAAAGGCAGAATCCGCTGTACGCCCGGGTTTTACAACCGACCCTGTTGGTGAAAATGGAAACTTAAGCCCCGAAGGCACCCTGTCCAAGTACCATGGCCGTTCTCTTATCGTAACAGGCAAGGCGTGCAGTATCCATTGCCGTTTCTGCTTCAGGCGCCACCTGTCGATCCCAGGGATAGATAAAAACAGCATTGCAGCGGGCTGTTGCATTAATCCGGAGACTATTGCCGCTCAATTTGAGGCTGATCCCACAATCCACGAAATAATTCTCAGCGGCGGAGATCCCCTGATGTTAAGCGACAGGCAACTTCAGGATCTCATTTTACGCCTTGACCAGGTCCCAAGTATACAAAGGATCAGAATTCATACCAGGATGCCGATCATCATTCCCCAGCGGCTTACTGGAAATCTGCTTAGCTTTCTTGGTAACAATAAACGGTATAGTAAGGCCGCTAAAATAATTATAGTATTACATGTAAATCATCCCAATGAACTTGACTCCAGAGTTTCCCAGTCGATAGAAGAATTAATTGATTCCGGATGTATTTTATTGAGCCAAACAGTTCTATTACGACAGGTTAACGACTCGTTGCCTGCCTTGGTTGAACTTTTTGAACGACTTATTAATTTAGGGGTTATGCCATATTATCTTCATCAGCTTGACCGGGTGGCAGGTGCTGCACATTTTGAAGTCCCATCTGAAAAAGGATGTGACCTGATAACAAAGCTGAGGACACGGTTGCCGGGATATGCAGTCCCACGCTATGTCAGGGAAATATCAGGGGAACCGGGGAAGGTTGTGTTAATGTAGCAGATTGCCCTTATTAAATTCTTCAGAGATTTCCTTGATAATCTTGTCTGCCTTGTCAGTGGGTACCTGGCAGGTTCCCGCACGCCGATGACCGCCGCCGCAATACTTAAGCATCAAAGATCCCACATCGACGCTGGCAGTACGGTTGATAATGCTGTAACCACAGGAGATAACAATATTTCGGCGCTCAAAACCCCACATAATCCGCATGGAGATATTGGCTTCGGGAAACAGGCTGTATAATAAAAACCGGTTGCCTGTGTAGATTTCATCCTGCTCCCTTAAATCAAGGAGCACGACATTTTCTTCCACGCGGCTGTTTTCAAGGAGCATCTGACGGAATAGCTTGTCCTGTTCAAAGTACCGCACGGTTCGTTCCTTAATGTCCGGAATTTCAAGGATTTCTTTGGCAGTTTTGTCACGACAATAATCAATCATATCCATCATCAAAGCGTAGTTGCTGATGCGGTAATCCTTGTAACGTCCAAGGCCGGTGCGGGGATCCATGATAAAAGACAAAAGAACCCAGCCCTCGGGATTGAGAATCTCCTCTTTTGTAAACTGGGCGGCATCTGATTTATCAATGGCACGAATCAAGTCATCAAGATGCTGATTTTTAAATTTTTTCAACCCACCATAGTACTCGTAAATAACCCGTGCTGTACTTGGTGCCGAAGGTTCGCAGCATCCTTCGAAGGTGCATGATACCTTTCGTTCCTGTTCGCTGGAGTGGTGATCAAACCAGAGACCGCAACCGGGAACCAAAGGAATATTTGCTAGAATATCGTCGCAAGTGATTTCAATTTTGCCGTCCTGAATATCCTTGGGATGGACGAATTTAATGTCATCAATAATTCCCTTTTCTTTGAGAATGGCTGCACAGCCAAGGCCGTCAAAATCGGATCGTGTTACCAACCGCATGAGCACCTCCTTATGCTGTGAACCTTTAAAAGATAAGAATAGGAATATAATACCATAAAACCCACAGAAATATCAAAGAATTTTAACCCCCCGACGTTAAACGAAGAAAGCACTATCCCAGCTCCCGTCCGATACCGTGATATTCAAACCCGGCGTCTTTGATTTCTTCAGGATCGTATTGATTTCTGCCGTCAAAGATCACCCGTTCTTTCATCAGGGATGCCATCTTTTTGAAATCCGGCTGCCTGAAAGCCTTCCACTCCGTAACCAGGATACAGGCATCTGTACTGTCCAAGGCTGAATACTGGTCTTGGGCAAAACGGATCTTTTCCTGCTCGTGTGCCGGAATCTCCTTTTTAGCCTGGCCCATGGCCACGGGGTCATAAACATTAACCCGGGCACCTGCATCCAGAAGGGCTTTAATCAATACAAGGGAAGAGGCTTCGCGCATATCATCGGTACCGGGCTTAAAAGCCAGCCCCCAGACACCAAATGTCCGTCCGGTCAAATCCTGTCCGAATCTATTGACCACCTTGTCTCCAAGCACCTGTTTTTGAATATTATTTCTTTCTTCCACAGCCTCAAGTAGCGAGGGCGCAAAACCTGCGTCCCTACCGGTTTTCACAAGGGCCTTGACATCCTTGGGAAAACACGACCCGCCGTATCCGCAGCCAGGGTAAATAAATGAATAGCCGATGCGGGAATCCGACCCGATTCCCTTGCGCACGTTCTCCACATCCACGCCCAACCGTTCGCACAGATTGGCAATCTCATTCATGAATGAAATTTTTGTGGCCAGCATGGAGTTAGCCGCATATTTTGTCATTTCAGCATCTTTAACATTCATAAACAACATTTTGTCCCGGTTTCTTGAAAACGGTGCATACAGCCTGCGCATCAACTTTGCAGCCCGATCAGAATCCGCGCCCACAATAATCCGGTCCGGCTTGAGAAAATCATTAACAGCCGCTCCTTCTTTAAGAAACTCGGGATTTGAGACCACATCAAATTCAATGGCTGCCCCCCGGGCCTCAAGTGCTTTGCTGACCTGGACCCTGACCTTGTCTGCCGTCCCCACAGGCACCGTGGATTTATCCACAATCACGGCGTAATCGTCAATAACGGAACCGATTTGCCGGGCCACTTCCAGCACATACTGAAGATCGGCAGAGCCATCCTGTCCCGGCGGGGTACCCACGGCAATAAAAAACACATTGCACTCCTTTGCGGCCTGGTCCAGACGGGTGGTAAACTCAAGGGTGCCTTCCTGATAATTATTAAGGACTATAGACTCTAAACCTGGTTCATAAATGGGAAGAATCCCTTTTTTCAAGTTATCTATTTTTTCCTGGTCAATATCCACACAAGTGACATGACTTCCCATTTCAGAAAAACATGCACCCGTAACAAGGCCTACATATCCGGTTCCGATAATCGTTAATTTCATTTATCACATATTACCTTTCTGTTATTGCCAAACCGGCCCCTGTCATCTTAGGCCCTGGACAAATTGAATATGAATTAATTGAATATTGTCAGACAATACGTCTGAAACTTTCGCAATAATAATTAATCCTTTTATGGATGTCAATCTAAGTCATTTGCTGACCAAGTGCCCTTCCCCTAAGGCAATAATCCATATGTTATCCCATTAGAAAAATCCATAACCGCTTCATAATTTGCTTGTCAACTCAATTTCTTTCTGATAGGGGAAAATAGACATGATATTTCCAGCGGTATATAGAAAACAACTGCATGATTACTTGTTCGCATCTGTTATTTATTCGCGTAACACATAATTTTTAGCAGAATTAATCGAAAAACTACAATCTAAAATTTGGAGGATAGGTTATGGGCAAAAAAATAGGTGTATTATTAGCAGGATGTGGCGTATACGATGGTTCTGAAATTCATGAAGCTGTGTTGACAATGCTGTATTTGGATCAAGCCAATGCAGATATTATTTGCATGGCACCGAACATGGAACAATATCATGTCATTGATCATTTATCAGGAACAGAAACAGCCGAAAAAAGAAATGTACTGGTAGAATCTGCACGTATTGCCCGCGGAGAGATTAAGGATTTAAAAGATGTTCAAGCAAGTGATCTGGACGCCATCATCATACCCGGTGGGTTTGGTGCAGCCAAAAATTTAAGTGATTTTGCGATTAACAATATAGAGGCGCAGGTTCATCCGGAGGTTCAGCGAATTATAACGGATATGGTTAACAGCAAAAAACCTGTTGGCGCCATTTGTATTGCACCGGCAACCTTAACTAAGGCCATTGCCGACAAACAGCCTGAAGTCACCATTGGAACAGATATAGGCACCGCAGATGCGATCGAGAAAATGGGCGGCAAACATGTAGCATGCACTGTCGATCAAATACATATAGACCAGGACAAAAAAATTGTGTCAACACCGGCATATATGCTTGGTCCCAATATCAAAGATGTCGCAGTCGGAATTGAAAAATTAGTAGCCCAAGTGCTGGCCATGGCATAACCAGAATTTATATATATTCCTATAATTGACATGGCTGCGGGCCGGTTGTATTTTAACCTTTATTATGAATGAACACAAAAAAATACAGTTAAAAGACTACCGGCCCTTTGAATTTATTGTTGACCATGTTGACCTGATCTTTGACATCCGGGATGACCACACCCGGGTGACATCAAAACTTAAAATGAGAAAAGATCCGGCCAGGGCAAATGAAACGACGCCTTTGGTACTGAACAAGGGAAAGTTTGACATTATTTCCGTGGTTGCCGGCGACATGGTGCTTTTGCCCAGTGAATACAAAAGCGATGATGAAACCTTTAGCCTTCCGGCCACCCCGGATGTTTTTGAGCTTGAAATCACAAACAAGCTTAAACCGGATGAAAATACCGCATTAGAAGGACTATACCGTTCGGGCGACATTTTATGTACCCAATGTGAGGCTCAGGGATTTCGCAATATCACGCCCTACCCTGACCGGCCCGATGTGATGGCACCTTTTTCCTGTACCATCGTGGCGGATAAAACCCGCTACCCTGTTTTATTATCCAACGGTAACCCTGTAAAATCCGGAGACCTTGACAACAACCGCCACTTCGCCGTCTGGGAAGATCCCTTTAAAAAACCCTGCTATCTTTTTGCCCTGGTGGCAGGAGACCTTGCCGTGTTGGAGGACCGGTTCACAACTGCATCGGGCAGGGATGTGGCCCTTAAAATCTACTCTGAAAAAGAGAATATCGCCCTTTGCAGCCATGCCATGACATCCTTGAAACAGGCCATGGCATGGGATGAAAAACGATTTGGCCGGGAATATGATCTGGACCTGTACCAAATCGTAGCCATCAATGATTTTAATGCCGGGGCCATGGAAAACAAAGGGCTGAACATATTTAACGCTAAATATGTTCTGGCAGACCCGCAGACAGCCACGGACGACGATTTCATGGGCATCCAGGGCGTTATTGCCCACGAATATTTCCATAACTGGACCGGCAACCGGATCACCCTGAAAAACTGGTTTCAGCTCAGCCTCAAGGAAGGCCTCACCGTCTTCAGGGACCAGGAATTTTCATCGGACATGAACTCACGGCCGGTAAAACGCATCAGTGATGTAAAAAAACTGATGGCAGCACAGTTTCCCGAGGACAGCGGCCCCATGGCCCACCCGGTACGGCCGGACTCATACATCAAAATGGATAACTTTTACACCATGACCGTGTACGAAAAAGGTGCCGAAGTGATCCGAATGATCTATCAGCTTTTAGGACAGGACCTGTTCAGAAAGGGCATGGATCTCTATTTTGAAAAATTTGACGGCATGGCCGTAACCCTTGAGGATTTTGTTGGTGTTATGGCAAAGGCGTCCAGCCGCAACCTGGATCAGTTTTTCCTGTGGTATACCCAGTCCGGTACACCGGCAGTATCCATGACCCGGAAATACGATGAAAACACTGAAACCCTGTCTTTAACCTTTACCCAGGCCACATCCCCGGACAGAAATCAATCCGAAAAAAGACCCCTTCACATCCCTGTCCGGATCTCTTTAATCAACAGGGCCGGAGAAACGGTCGAGCAAGACACGCTGTATGAGCTGACAAAGGAAACCCACACCTTTAGATTTGAAAATGTACCTGCCGACACCTACCCGTCCGTATTCAGGGAATTTACTGCGCCTGTACGTCTCACCACGGATTTTTCAGATCAGGACATTGCCTTTCTCATGGCCCGGGACACCGACCCCTTTAACCAGTGGCATGCCGCCCAGACCCTGTTCATTAATGAGATAAAAAATATAGTGACGGCTATCCAGGCCAACAAACCCATGACCGTATCATCAGGGCTTGTTAAGGCCTTTTCCCTGGCCCTGGAAGATAAAGAAAAAGACAGGGCATTTCTTTCCAAGGCCCTTGCGCTGCCCCAGGAAACAGAAATCAAGGATCATTTTGAAATCATAGATGTTGAGGCCATTCACCAGGCCAGAATCTTTTTGAAACAAACCCTGGCCGAAAACCTGACATCAGAATTTAAAAGCGTATATGAAACCTGCCGGTCCGCAAAGCCCGATGATATTTCCGGTGCGGCCATGGCGGACAGAAGCCTTAAAAACCTTTGCCTTTCCTATCTTGGCTGCCTGACGAATAAAGATGCCCAGGATCTTGTAGAAAATCAATTTAAAGGCGCCGGCAACATGACAGATGAATTTGCCGCCTTCAAAATCTTGAGCCACATGAATCCAGACCTGCGTGATAAGGCATGTCAGGCCTTTTATGACAAATGGCAGGCCCGGACCCTGGTTATTGACAAATGGTTTTCTGTCCAGGCCCAATCTTGCCTTGAAGACACCTTAGATCAGGTAAAGAAACTGACGCTACACAAAGATTTTACCATGACCAACCCCAACAAGGTCCGGGCGCTCATATTTGCCTTTGCCATGAACAATCCCATGCATTTTCACAAGGCTAACGGTCAAGGTTATGAATTTACGGCAGAACGAATTCTGGCGCTGGATAAAATCAACCACCAGACAGCCGCACGGCTTTGCTCATGTTTTAATCTATGGAAACGCTATGATGAAAACAGGCAAGCTATGATGAAAAAGCAACTTGAAACCATAGCGGAACAAAAAGAGTTGTCCAGAAATCTTTATGAAATTGTATCCCGAGCCTTGGAATAACCATACCTATCACTCGATGATCAAGTTTTTGTTAATTTGCCCAACTTCGGCGTTGGAAAAAATTTTTAATCCTCAAAATATGTCGTATATTCCTCCGGTTAAAAATTGTTTCCGCCTTGAATTTGAACAAATTCCCTAAAAACTTGATGATCGAGTATCAGTTTAATTCAGGTAGGGGCAACCCCCTGTGGTTGCCCTTACAGTCAAAACTGCGGAACGTCTTTTCAGGCATAGTATTCCTTATACCAATCCACAAAATTTTGTATCCCCTCTTTTACAGACGTTTGAGGCTTAAATCCGGTGGCGGCAATAAGGTCATCCACATCAGCCCAGGTAGCGGGCACATCGCCGGCTTGCATAGGCAGATAGTCAATTTTTGCTTTTTTGCCCAGGGCATCTTCAATGGCGTGGACAAAGTCCATCAACGGCACAGAGTCGTTATTACCAATATTGTAGATCCTGTAGGGCACACACGAGCTTGAAGGAACGGGGTTTTTGCCGGTCCAGGCCGGATCAGGCTCAGGAATATTGTCCATCACCCGGACCACCCCTTCCACAATATCGTCAATATAGGTAAAATCCCGCTGCATCTCGCCATTGTTAAAGACTTTAATGGGCTCGTCGGCTAAAATGGCCTTTGTGAAGAGGAACAGCGCCATATCAGGTCTGCCCCAGGGACCATACACCGTAAAAAACCGCAACCCTGTTACCGGCAGATTATACAGGTAGCTGTAGGAATGGGCCATGAGCTCATTGGCTTTTTTGGAAGCCGCATACAAGCTGACCGGATGATCCACATTATGGCGGACCGAAAAAGGCATGTGGGTATTCAGCCCATACACCGAACTTGACGATGCAAACACAAGATGCTTGACTCCGCCATGGCGGCACCCTTCAAGAATATTGCCAAACCCCACCAGATTGGCATCCACATAAGAGGCCGGATTTTCAAGGCTGTACCGCACCCCTGCCTGAGCCGCCAGGTTCACCACGCAGTCAAAGGCATTTTCCTCAAACAGCTTGGCCATCTTGGACCGGTCCGCAAGATCCAGCAAAATAAATTTGAAATCCGGATACCCGGACAAGCGCCCCAACCGGTCTTTTTTCAGGTTCACATCATAATAATCATTGAGATTATCAATCCCCCATACACGGTGACCGTCATTCAACAGTCTTAAAGAAAGCGCAGACCCGATAAACCCGGCTGCACCGGTGATCAATATATTCATATTTAATCCTTTAAACTAAAGAGATGAAATCAGAAAAAACCCTGATTCGATTTTCCATATTCTACCATAGGTTGCCCGGAATAAACCGGCAAGCCTGCGTATTTACTCAAGCTCAAGTGTTGTACCACGATCAGGTATTCATGACAAATCAAGGTATACAATTCAAACAAGATCTTTACACTTCATAAAGGGGTCATGAAGGATCAAGGTAACGGGATAAAATCTGCTCTTGATTAGAAATCACATATCAATTCATAACTGAAATCGCTTTCTTTTGCTTTCTACATATCTTATAATTAGATTATATCATATGGATATGATTTCTTGTCTATTCTGCTTTTTCTACTTTTTTTGTTTTTGATGGGGCAGTGCTTAGCTATCCCTGCCCAATGGGTTTAATTCATAAAAAATTGGCTTTGGCCGGACGTTTAAATATTTCAATGCCGAACAAAGACCAGAAAGGAAGATATATGAAATTTAAAAAAATCCTTAATCCTGTAGATGGTTCAGAACATTCCATGCGCGCCACCCAATATTCGGTTGAACTGGCAAAGCAATTTGATTCAAAAATCATTTTGCTTCACTGCCACCCCAGGTATCCCATTGTTCTGGCGGAACCGCAATTCCAAAATGTCATCGATGAAATTATGAAAAATTCTGAGGAATTGATCAAACCGTTTGAAGAGTTATTGGAAGAAAGTGGCGTTGAATATGAAATCCGGATTCTGGAGGGTTCCCCAGGAAAGAATATAGACACTGTAGTAAACGTAGAAAAAATTGATTTAATTGTCATGGGGTCAAGAGGAGCCAGTAATCTTGAAGGACTTTTCCTCGGGTCAGTGGCCCACCAAGTCCTTCATAAGGTTAACTGCCCTGTATTTATAATAAAATAAATGACATCGGCAAGGCGTCTCGACAGGCTGTTACAAAATACGGGCTTGATTCTATTTTAGGCCATTTTTCGTAGGGGCAATCCCTCTGTGGTTGCCCTTGTTAGGGCAGGCACGGGGGCCTGCCCCTACAGCGGCCGACGTTAGCACCAATCCCCAAAATGCTAATTTTCCCAATTTCTGCGTTGGAAAAATTATCTATTCCGTAACTATCTGTCGAATATAAAAAAGGGCCAAAGAAACTGCCTGAATCAGTGCTCTACGCTACCCGAATTCCTATCGCATCCTCAGCATACCTTATTTTACTCACTCGTGTGGAGTGAGTCGAAGCAGGCGGCCACCTTTTTTATCTTCAAGAACCCATATATAACCATCGGGGCCTTGCTCAACCTCTCGAATACGTTTGCCCATGGCAAAACGTTCGACCTCATGGGCCCGTTCGCCGTCAATCCGGATCCGTACCAGTGACTTTGACCTTAAGCCGCCGATAAAGGCATTGTCCCGCCACTCTGGAAACATATCCCCGTTGTAAATGATCAAACCTGACGGTGCAACCGTTGGAACCCAGTACAACTCAGGTGCGTTGAATTCCGGACGTGTATCATGGTCGGGGATAGGCATTCCTGAGTATTGATCGCCCCAGGATACAATAGGCCAGCCGTAATTATCTCCACCAATGGTCAGGTTGAATTCATCACCATGCCTTGGGCCCATTTCGTGCGTCCACAGTTGGCCGTGCCTGTCGAAAGCAATGCCCAGCAGGTTCCGATGCCCTATAGACCAAAACGTTTTTGCACGTTCTCCCTTATTTTGAAACGGATTGTCAGAAGGCACAGATCCGTCCGCGTTGATCCTGATAACTTTGCCCAAATCTTGTGTCCAGCTTTGGGCTGGGGTTTGTTTTTGCCGATCACCGGAAGTAATGAATAAACGCCCATCCGGGCTGAATGCTAAACGGTGTGAGTAATGCCCATTGCCTGAAATCTTTGGCTTTTGCCGCCAGATAACTTCAATCTTTTTCAATTCCGGCTTGGCGGACTCATGCTTAAATTGAGCCCGGACAACGACCGCACCTTTTTTTCCTGACGCATCCTGCTCAGCGTAGGACATGTATATCCAGCCGTTGTCAGAGAACCGGGGATGAAGAATTATATCACCCAAACCACCCTGGCCACCGTAAGCGACCTCAGGTACGCCTCCGACTGACACCTTGGAGCGGTCATTCACGTTAAATAGAATTAAAACGCCGCCTTTTTCAGTTACCAAAAGCTCGCCATCCGGCAGAAATGTCATGGCCCAAGGTTCATTGAACTCTGCATAGCTCTCGGCAAAAAGTCTTGAGCCGGCATTACCGTCAATTGCTTTAAGATTGGATTCGCTGTAGGTATTGCAAGACAGCAAAAGCACCAACAGACAGAGGAAACTAATAGTTTTTAATGATTGCATGATCATCTCCATTTTAAAATAGGTCTTGGCCGTTTGAAAGAAATGGAAGCGTTTTATATCTGAACATACACTGTTAAAATTATTTATCTTTATCATATGTTATCTGAAATTGAAATTTCGGAAATTAGAATTCAATAATATCCGATCGAAGATATTGACCTACTCCCATTTCTTATATAAAGTTGACTTCATGGTTGCGATCTCACACTAAGTGCATGATAGTATAACTCAATGATCAAGTTTTTGTTAATTTGTCCAACTTAGGCGTTGGAAAAAATTTTTAATCCTCAAAATATATTGTATATTTAACCGGTTAAAAATTGTTTCCGCCTTGAATTTGAACAAATTCCCTAAAAACTTGATGATCGAGTATAACGGAGAGCCTGCCGTTAGAAATCCGTCCAAGGGAGCGGTAATGACAATGGTAAACAAGATTACGGAATCTATTCTCCTGGTTGACGACCAACCTGCGAACCTTCAGGTGCTGATGAACACCCTGAAAAGTCTCGGCTGCAAGCTGCTTGTCGCCAAAAATGGCGAGACGGCCTTGACCATTGCCCAAAAAATGCGGCCGAATCTCATTTTGCTGGATATAATGATGCCGGGAATCAATGGATTTGAGGTGTGTCGACGGTTAAAGGCGGATCCGGACACCCAAAAAATACCGGTAATCTTTCTTTCCGCCCTTGATGATACCGGAGACAAGGTGCGCGGGCTTCAGCTCGGGGCTGTGGACTATGTCGCCAAACCCTTCCAGCCTGAGGAAGTCATTGCCCGCGTAAATACCCACCTGACGATCCATCGGCTCAATCGCGAGGTGCAAAAACAAAGGGATGAGTTGGAGCACGAGCTGCAGGTCGTCTCCCAACTTCAATGTAATCTTCTGCCGGAACGGCTGCCCCAGGTCCACGGGGTGAAACTGGCAGTGCATTATGAAACCAGCCGTTATGCCGGTGGTGACTACTATGATTTTATGACGCTGCCTGGGGATCTTCTGGCCATCCTGATCGCCGATGCGGAGGGCCACAGTGCGCCTGCCGCTGTCATGATGGCGATGACCTGCGCCCTGTTTCGTTCCTGTTCCACCGACCTGAATGAACCGGACAAAGTACTCTCCTTCATCAACAAACATTTATGCAAAGTGAACAAAGAAAGTTTTGTAACGGCAGCCTATGCCGTTTATGACACCGTCCACAGGACCCTCAGAATCGCCTGTGCCGGCCATCCGCTCCCCATCCTCTATCGGTTTTCGGAAAAAACGGCGGCTGAAATTTCCTGTGACAACGTAACGCTGATGGGATTAGCTCCTTATACCGATGTGCCGGTTTCCGAAATCACCCTTTATCCCGGGGATCGTATTCTGTTTTACACGGATGGGGCCACCGACCGGTTCAACACATCCGAAGAGCGTTACGGGACCAACCGCCTGATGCAGAAATTTACAAACGCCTCCGATGTCCCCGAAGTCATTCTTAAAGAAATTGTCGACGACATCTTGCAATTCGCAGGAGGCAGCCCGGCCGATGATGACCAGGCCATGATTGTTTTCTGTGTTGATTAGCATCAATGTCTTTGAGGTCTTGTTCAAACGTCTGATATGACTATGCGGTATACAACACCTGCTATCTTATTTCGTTTCGGCGGAGAAATATAGGAGAACACCTTGAAAGAAAAAGAAAACATGAATGCAAGCAAGACGACGGAACAGTCTGATGCCCCAAGCGGCCAGGCGGCTGTCGAAAGCGAAGGGTTTTCCCTGACGGAAGTAATCGATATTGAGCAGCTGAAACCCGTCCTTGAAGACTTCTGCAATATTATGAGGATCTCCTCGGCCATTGTTGACTTAAAGGGGAATGTCCTGATTTCCGCCAGTCGGCAGCGTATCTGCACCAACTTCCACCGTATTGATGCACAGGCGTGTTATCGCTGTGTTGAGAGCGACACGGAACTTGCGGCAAACCTGGAAAAAGGGAAGCCATTTTCGATTTACCACTGCAAAAACGGTCTGACCAACGCCGCGTCACCCATCATCATTGAGGGCCGGCATGTGGCTAATCTTTTTGTGGGGCAATTCCTCACGCAAGCACCAAACATGAACGATTTCAAACAGCAGGCCCGAAAATTCGGTTTTGATGTGGCCGATTATATGCGCGCCCTTGATTATGTTCCGATCATCTCCCAGGAGAAACTACTCGCCATTCTAAGATTTCTAACGGGGTTTGCTAATATTGCAATTTTTTTGGGCATCGAGCGGATCAAAGCGAAAAAAGCTGAACATATCGCCAAAATTCGGGTTGAAGATACCGAGAGGGCCAAAAAAGAGCTGATACGCTACAAGGCTCATCTCGAAAGTTTGGTGGAGGATCGAACGGAAAGGCTCAAACAATCCGAAGAATATAATCATCTTATATTGCAATCGGTAGCAGAAGGCATTTTCGGTACCGATACGGACGGTCGATGCATCTATGCCAATGAAGCCGCACAGAGGATGCTTGGATACAACAGCGAAGAACTCATCGGTCAAAATATATATGACCTGTTTCACCATTCAAATGAAGATGGATCGCCGCACGTTCGGGAAAACTGTCCGATTTATCGGGCCCACACCCAGGGAATCACCAGTTTCCGCAGAGACGAGGTCTTCTGGCGCAAAGACGGCTCATTTTTTTACACCTCCTACACAAGCGTGCCCCAGCGCAAAGACAAGACCATCATTGGTTCCGTCGTGGTCTTCCGCGACATCTCTGAGCGCAAAAAATTTGAAGATGCCCTGCGGGAGAGCGAATACCATCTTAAAAGCATTCTGATGACGACCAATGAAGGGTTCTTTTGGGTGGACAATGAGGCGCGCCTAGTATCCCTTAATGACACCATGTGCAAAATTTTCAACAGACCCCGCGAGGATATTTTAGGAAAGACACTCTTCGAGTTTCTGGACGAAAGAAATACGGAGATATTGAATGAACAGCTTAAGCGCAGAGTTACCGGCCAGACGGGCGTCTATGAGATCGCCTTCAACCGTCCGGACGGGTCAAAAGTGACCTGCCTGCTCCATGCCACCCCCCTTTACGATAAAAACGGCATAAAAACAGGGTCCTTTGCCATGGTTGCGGACATCTCCCACCGCAAAAAGATGGAGGAGGAACTGATTGTCGCCCGGGATAAAGCAGAGGCGGCCACCCAGGCCAAAAGTGATTTTTTGGCCAACATGAGCCACGAAATCCGCACCCCCATGAACGCCGTTCTGGGAATGACCCATCTGGCTCTCCAGACGGACCTGACCCCGAAGCAGAAGGACTATCTTAACAAAATTCAGATTTCTGCCAATTCCCTCCTCGGGGTCATCAACGATATCCTCGATTTTTCAAAAATCGAGGCCGGCAAGATGAAAATGGAGTCCATTGAGTTTAACCTGGATGAAGTGCTGGAAAATCTTTCCACCATGATCGCCATAAAAATTCGGGAAAAAGAGGGGATTGAGGTGCTTTTCAACACCGGCGCCGACGTGCCCCGCCGCCTGATGGGAGATCCCATGCGGCTGAGTCAGGTCCTGGTCAACCTGGCCAATAACGCAATCAAATTCACCGAACGCGGAGAAATAGTGGTCTCCACCAAAGTGCTCAGCCAGGCGAACCATGTTACGGTTCTCCAATTTTCCGTGCGGGATACGGGCATTGGCCTCACCAAAAAACAAATCGCCCAGCTTTTCACGGCCTTCAGCCAGGCGGATACCTCTATCACCCGCCAGTACGGCGGCACTGGGCTGGGGCTTTCTATCTGTCAACGTCTCGTAGAAATGATGTGCGGCAAAATCTGGGTGAAAAGCATCTATGGGACAGGCAGCACATTTTATTTTACGGCGGCGTTCAAGACCGTACGGGAAGCCGGAAGGGTCTGCCACATCCCCCCGCCGGAGTTGAGAGACCTCAAAGCACTGGTAGTGGACGACAATGCGACCTCCCGGCAAATTTTTCAGAATATGCTGGAATCTTTCTCTTTTAAAGTCACTTTGGTGGCGTCCGCAGAAGAAGGTCTGGAGGAAATTGGAAAATCCGTCGGGGGACGCCCCTACGACATCGTGATAATGGACTGGAAGCTGCCGGGTCTCGACGGCATTGAGGCCTCGAAACGGATCAAAAATGATTCGCGGCTGACCCAAATTCCGATCATAATCTTGGTCAGCGCCTACATCCGGGAAGAGATCATGTGGCAGGCCGATGCAGCCGGTCTGGACGGTTTTCTGATCAAGCCCATCAACGCCTCGGTGATGTTTGATACAATCATGAACGCGCTGGCCAAAGATGACAATATGGAGACGCCTTTGACGGCGGAAGAGAAGGAATGTAAACAGGTCTCAGATGTGCTCAAGTGCCTTGAAGGCGCCCGGGTGCTGCTGGTTGAAGACAACGAAATCAACCAGCAGGTTGCCATGGAAATCCTTGCCGCTGCGGGAATTTCCGTATCCCTGGCCGCCAACGGACAGAAAGCGGTTGATGCGGTGCAGACGAATTATTTTGATGCCGTACTGATGGATCTGCAAATGCCGGTGATGGATGGCTATACGGCAACTCGAATTATCCGCCAGGATGTGCGGTTCAAGGAGCTGCCCATTATCGCCATGACGGCCCATGCCATGGCCGAAGATCCGGAAAAAAGCCGCCGTGCCGGCATGAATGGCCACATCACCAAGCCCATCAACACCGAAGAACTCTACGCAGTCCTGGCGGAATGGATTTCAGCCGCCACACCCGAGGAAGAAGCCGTATCAAAAACGGAGAAGACGCCACATCCTGTTCCAGAGAATAACGAGGCTGTCGTTCCGGCACCCCCGGGTGACGAGACGTTGCCCGCATTTCTGGATGGATTCGATCTTCCTTCCGGGCTGAGGCGTCTTCAAGGAAACGAGGCATTGTACCGCAAGCTGTTAATTAATTTTGGCGACAGGTACGCCCAAAGGGCCAACGAGATCAGACAAGCCCTGGATGACGGGGACTACAGCAACGCCCACAAATTGACGCATGAACTCAAGGGGGTTGCCGGAAACCTCTCGGCATCCGAACTGCATACCGCAGCCACGACGCTGGACCAACTGGTCAAGCATGCAAACCCGCAGAATCCTCCCACGAAGGATGCGCTCGCCACGGCCCTTACCGCCTTGGAAAGTCGGATGGAAAATGCCCTTCAATCCGTATTGCAGCTATCCTCATTCACGGCTGACGCCGAACCCGAGATCGCCACCCCTGAATCGGAGCAGCGACTCCCCCCGGACCTGGCCAAAGAAGCCGCTATACGCCTGCGGGAGGCAGCCGAAATAGGTGACGTGTCAGCATTGACGGAAATTTCCGAGGAGATGGTCGCCCGGTCAACGGAGTTTACCCCCTATCTTGACAAAATTACACGAATGACGGAAGACTTCGATTTTGAAGGAATCATCGGCCTGGCTGATGATCTAAAAAGTTGACCACCGAGTGAAAAAGAATCTGGCAAAGGAAGAGAGAAAATGAAACCAACTGTTAATACAATCTCAAAATCCGATTTAAAAGCATCAATCGACTACCATCTGCGCTGCTCTCTTTGCAAAGAAACGCCCACAAAGGATTACCGGGACCTCTTTTTGTCGACGGCCTTTTCCCTGCGGGACCGAATGGCGGAAAAAATTCTGCATACGGAGCAACGATATCAGACATCCCAAACAAAACGGGTCTATTATCTGTCTTTGGAATTCTTAATCGGCAGGCTGATGGGCAATAACCTTCACAATCTCGGGATGTTTGATGTATGCCGTGAATTCATGGCTGAGGCCGGCATCGACATTGAAGAGGTGCGTGAGCAGGAAAACGACCCCGGTCTTGGAAACGGCGGGCTCGGGCGTCTGGCGGCCTGTTTTCTTGATTCCATGGCAACGCTGGACATTGCCGGTTTCGGCTACGGAATCCACTATGAATACGGCCTCTTCAAGCAGGAGATCGACAACGGGTATCAGCGGGAAAAACCGGATAACTGGCTGGCCGACCTTAACCCTTGGGAGTTCAAGCGGACCGATGAAAAATGTATCATCCCCATCAAAGGACGGATCGAACACTTTCAGGACCGTGATGGGGAGTACAATCCCATGTGGCTTGACTGGAACTTCATCGTGGGGATTCCCTTTGATATTCCCGTCGTCGGATACGGGGGCAAAACCGTGAACTGGTTGAGGCTTTATGGCGCAGGTTCCTCTGCCGATTTTGACATCCAGATCTTCAATGAGGGCGATTACTTCCGGGCGGTGGAGCAGAAAGTCGAGTCCGAAACCATCACCAAGATGCTTTATCCCCTTGATACGATCATGTCCGGAAGGGAACTTCGCCTGGTGCAGGAATATTTTCTCGTGGCCTGCACCCTCAAGGACATCATTCGGCGTTATATGAAAAATAACGAAAATTTCGACCGGTTTCCTGAACAAGTCGCTATCCAGATGAATGACACCCATCCCTCCCTGGCAGTGGCGGAACTGATGAGGCTTCTGGTGGACGAATATGCACTGCCATGGGACCACGCCTGGGAGATCACCCAACAGACGCTGGCCTATACCAACCATACGGTTCTGGCCGAAGCGCTGGAAAAATGGCCCGCAGACCTTCTCGAAAGCGTCATTCCCCGCCATCTCCAGATCATTTATGAAATCAACCGTCAGTTTCTCGAAAAAATTGCCGCCCGTTATCCCGGCGACGGCGACCTTCTACGGCGCATGTCTCTCATCGAAGAGGGGGAGAGCAAGCTGGTCCGAATGGCCCACCTGGCATTGGTGGGATCCCATTCCGTTAACGGCGTCTCCGCACTCCATACGGAGATTCTAAAGCAAAACAATTTTTCAGACTTTTACGCCCTCTGGCCGGAGCGGTTCGTCAATGTTACCAACGGCATCACCCAGAGACGCTGGCTTCTGGAAGCCAATCCCCGGCTGGCGGGGCTGGTTACCGACACCATCGGAGACGCCTGGATCACCGATTTAAGTCAACTTCGACGGTTGGAATCCTATGCCGACAAGACGGTTTTCATGGACGAATTCCGTGATATCAAACGGGCGAACAAAGAAGACTTGGCGAAAATTATTTCCGATACCCTCTGGCTTTCCATCAATCCTGACAGTTTGTTTGACATTCATATCAAACGAATTCACGAATACAAACGCCAGCTCCTGAAAATCATGCATATCATACATGAATATCTGCAGATAGTCAGGGGAGAAAAAACGCCCACGGTTGCCAAAACCTTTATCTTTGCCGGCAAAGCTGCGCCCGGCTACTGGGTGGCCAAGCAGATCATCAAGCTGATTCACAATGTCGGGCAGATCATCAATCAGGACAGGCGTATCCAGGATGCCTTGAAGGTGGTGTTTCTACCGGATTACAGCGTTTCTCTTGCTGAAAAAATCATTCCGGCTGCGGATTTGAGCGAACAAATTTCCATGGCCGGCCAGGAGGCGTCCGGAACGGGCAATATGAAATTCATGCTTAACGGTGCTTTGACCGTGGGAACACTGGATGGTGCCAATGTCGAAATGCTTGAGGAAGTGGGCGCGGACAATATTTTTATCTTTGGATTGAAAGCCGAAGAGGTCGCCGACATGATTAAAAAGAAAAATTACTACCCTGTGGAGTATTATCGTCTCTTTCCGGAAATCCGCAGGGTCTTGGACACCTTTCGCGATAATACGTTTTGCCCTGACGAGCAGGGTCTCTTTCAATGGATTTACCATCGGATGATGAATAATAAGGATCCCTATTTCCATTTGCCGGATCTCTTCCCCTATATTCAGATGCAGGATCAAATAGAAGCGGAATACCAAGCCCCGGATAATTGGACGAAAAAAGCGATCTTAAATGTGGCGCGGTCCGGAAAATTTTCCAGCGACAGGGCCATATCGGATTATAACCGCTTAATCTGGAATAAAGAAACCCCAAGCTGAGCGTGTTATCAGCAATTCTAAATATGAATTTTTTAGTTGGAAAACTCACACAAAGACACAAAGACTCAAAGATTTTTATTCGACGTTGTGACCCTTTGTGCCTTTGAGGCTTTGTGAGAGAATAAATTTAGAATTGCAGGACTGTTATGAAGAAAAAACGCGGCAATGTGAGTTTTGTAAGAATTAAATTGAAATATCTATATAAATGGATTTTAGGAAGGAAATTATGCAGCTGAAACATAACAATATAGAGGATGTCCTGATCGTGAGGCCGCTGGAAAAAAGAATCGACGCGTCAACAGCAGGTGAATTCAAACAAAAAATGAACGAATGGATTGATTCGGGAAATCGAAAAATTGTGCTCAACCTTTCCGAAGTGGACTTTATCGACAGCAGCGGACTTGGCGCTATTATTTCGGGGTTCAAAAAGATCGGCAATAACGGCAGTCTCGTGATCTGCGCCGTAAAAGAAAGCGTCATGAGCCTTTTTCGTCTGACCCGCATGAATCGGGTATTTGATATCTATGTATCTGAAAAAGAAGCCCTTGAGGCGCTTTCCGGAAAGGCATAAAAAGATGAAAGCGGCGAACATGATCCGGCTGATTATTGACAGCAGGCTTGAGAATGTCTCCCTGGTGGGGAGTGCCGTGCGCGGCATCGCCAACACTCTGTGCATAGACAGCACGACGAGTTACCAATTAGAGCTGTGTGTCGTGGAAGCGGTTAACAACGGTATAAAACATGCCTATCATTGCCAGGCAGGGCATTCAGTGGAAATAGATGTCCTGCTTTATCCGGATCGTTTAACCTTCAAGATATACGACAGAGGAGAATGCATGAATCCCGATAAAATTGCGCCCTTCAACTTCGATCCCTCAAATGTCGAAACCCTTCCCGAAGGAGGGATGGGGCTCTATATCCTGCACGCCCTGATGGACGAGATCCACTATAAAACTATAAACGAACAAAACGTTCTGACTCTGGTCAAATATCTGAAAAAACATAAAAAGTCCACATAATCAATGATAACGCGTCATGGCCCTGATTCCTAAAATCAGCTGAACAGCCCTGGTGCGTTATCCGTATGCCGGATGGTATGATATAGGGCTCCTCGATGATGGGGAGTCCTATACCGATTCGCCCTTCTATCCCTGCTTTCCTTAAAATTGCAGTTCTCTGAAATGTTCAGGTCATGTTAGATTAAATTTAAAAATTTAAATCCCCTTGACAGAAGGTTTCTCCTATCCTATAAATTCGGCTATAAATTTATGTAAAACTTTTCATACTATATGTAAATTTCTTCACGTTATTTATAGTAAATTCGATTTTATTGTGGCATTTAGCGGTTCTACCGCAATGTAATCGACAGGGCGAAGCTATCTTTCGCCATTCCATTTTTCTTTTGATGATTTTTTTCGCGCGTATATAAAGATTCTTTCAGATCGCAGACATGAGCATTGAGGTGCAAAGTGATTTGCTGTTTTCAGACACAACGTTCAACCCAAAATTCAAAGCCTTTATAATTGACTTGGTTTAATCGGATTCAATCTGGTGGTTTATAAATTATGTAGTTGTCATTGGTAGGGATTTTTTATATCTTTTGATTGCTTTTTCATATAAAAACATTTGACAAAACAATCACACACCGGAAATAATTTTGAATAAGCATGCCGGGTGTAATAAATAGGGCGGGGCTATGTTCAAAATAGGAAAAAACAATGCGTAAAGGTATCATATTGGCAGGAGGATCAGGCACTCGCTTGTATCCTCTTACTTATTCAGTGAGTAAACAGCTGATGGCGGTATACGACAAACCCATGATATACTATCCCCTGTCAACACTAATGCTGTCCGGCATCACAGACATCCTCATTATCACGACGCCAGGCGATCTTGATAATTTTAAGCATCTTCTTGGAGACGGTTCCCAATGGGGACTGACCCTTCAATATGCCGTACAACCCTCCCCGGACGGCCTGGCCCAGGCCTTTATCATCGGCGAAGACTTTATTCAGTCCGATCCGGTTACCCTGATACTGGGTGATAATATTTTCTACGGGGAAGGCCTGTCCGAACGCCTGCAAAGCATCGCAAAGCAGAAGAAAGGCGCAACCATTTTCGGATATTATGTAAAAGATCCACAACGATACGGCGTTGCAGGATTTGATGAAAACGGCATTGTCACCAGCCTTGAAGAAAAACCGGAAATCCCCAAATCCAACTATGCGGTTACCGGTCTCTATTTTTATGACAACAATGTCATTGATATTGCCAAACAGATTAAGCCTTCCCCGCGTGGAGAGCTTGAAATCACAGATGTGAACAATGTATACCTCAAACAGGGGATTTTAAATGTCGAACTTTTCAGCCGGGGAACAGCCTGGCTGGACACCGGCACCCACGAATCCCTCCTGGATGCATCAACCTTTATAAAGGTAGTTGAAGACCGGCAGGGGCTTAAAATTGCCTGCATCGAAGAAATTGCATTCCGGATGGGACTGATCGACAGCCAACATCTGGCAAAACTGGCTGAACCAATGAAGAAAAACAATTACGGAAAATATCTTTTAGACCTTATTAAGTAATTATGAAATATACACCTTTATCCATACCCGATATCGTCCTGATGGAACCTGAAGTTTTCGGAGACCACCGCGGTTACTTTATGGAAACCTTCCGCCAGGATGATTTTAGTAAAAATGTCGGCCCCTATACCTTTGTCCAGGACAACCACAGCAAATCAACAAAAGGCATACTCAGGGGGCTTCACTACCAGATCAAACAACCCCAGGGAAAGCTGGTCCGGGTAACATCAGGGCGCGTTTTTGATGTGGCTGTGGATATCCGTAAATCCTCACCATGGTTTGGCAAATGGGTAGGTGAAACCCTCTCAGCCGAAAATAAATCCATGCTCTGGATTCCCCCGGGATTTGCCCATGGATTCTACGTGCTCAGTGACGAAGCGGAGTTTACATACAAATGCACCGACTATTATGCACCAGAACACGAGCGGAGCATTCTTTGGAACGATCCGGAAATTGCCATCAACTGGCCCATAGATGCAGACCCCGTCCTTTCACCAAAAGATGAAAAGGGGCTGCCCTTTGGTTCGGCAGAGGTTTTCAAATGAAAGTACTGCTGCTCGGCGCCAACGGTCAACTCGGCTGGGAACTGAAACGAACCTGCCCCCAGGATATCATCCTGACCACATGCGATTACCCCAAGGTCGATTTTTTAAGCACCACCAGTATCACCACATGTATTGAAACGGCTCGACCCGACTGGATCATCAATGCTGCAGCCTACACCGCAGTGGACAAAGCCGAAGAAGAAAAAGAAACTGCAGAGCGCATCAATCACACAGCCGTAAGAGAGATCGCCGGACTCTGCCGCCAAAACAATATCCGCCTCATCCAGATCTCCACGGATTTTGTGTTCAACGGAAAGGCCCACCGCCCATACCTCCCCCAGGACACCCCAGACCCCATTTCCACATACGGAAAAACCAAACTAAAGGGCGAGCAGGCCGCCCTTGAGATTCTCAAAGATGATGCAGCAATCATCAGAACCGCATGGCTTTATTCCTCCCACGGGGCCAACTTCGTTAAAAGCATGCTGAATTTTTTCGAGACCAAGCCGGAACTCAACATCATAGATGAACAGATCGGCACCCCGACCTGGGCCAACGGCCTGGCCCAGGCCGTATGGCAGGCCATAGATAAAAACCTAACCGGCATCCATCACTTTACAGATGCCGGCATCGCATCCTGGTACGATTTTGCCACAGCCATCCAGGAGGAGGCCTTAAGCCTGAACCTCACCCAAAAAGAAATCCCCATCAACCCCATACCGGCAAGTCAGTACCCAACCCCTGCCGAAAGACCCTTTTACAGCGTCCTGGATAAAACATCCCTGTGGCAGACCCTGGATTTAAAACCTGTCCACTGGCGCAAACAGCTTCGATCCATGTTAAAGGAACTAAAATGAAGCACCTTCTCGTAACAGGCGGCGCCGGCTTCATCGGCACCAACATCGTCGGCACCCATACCCTGCTCAAAGCCGCCAAAAAACTATGGCTGGACGCCGGAAAAACAGAATACCGGTTTCACCATATATCAACAGACGAGGTATATGGCACATTAAGGCCCAATGATCCTCCCTTTACCGAATTACCCCCCTATGCGCCAAACTCACCTGCAGCAAAAAATATCCATCCCAATAACCCTGATCACACATGTTAAAGACAGGGCAGGACATGACCGCCGTTACGCCATCAATGCAAAAAAATAAACCATAGAGGGCACGAAGAACAAGAAGAAAAATCAACATTTGAAATTCGAAGCGTGCCCTTAAAATTGAAATCATTATTATTAAAAATTTGCAGCGTCAATTCCCGACCATTAGATCCTATACTGGGAGATGGTCACATCCCGACAACGATCATAAACTATTTGACACAAAGAATATCAATACGTATTCTTTTTTATGGTATATAAAAAAGGAATACAAAACATGGGTACTCAAAAGATAGCCATTACCATGCCAAAAGACTTAGTGACAACTATTAACGAAATCAGCAAACAAAAAGGACTCTCTAGAAGCAAATTTATTTCTGCGGTTCTCAAAGAAAAAATTATATCAGAAAAAAAGAAGCAGATCCGAGATGCATATGACCGAATTTTTTCAGATGAATCCATCCAAAAAGAACAGCTTAATTGGACCCGCTGGTTTGAGGAGGCAGACGCCGAAGAGGGTCAGGAATGGTAATCCGGAAAGGCTCTGTTTACTGGGTAGATTTCTCTCCGGCCAAGGGATCTGAGCCCATGGGTAAACGCCCTGGGCTTGTGCTGCAAAACGACCTGCTGAACGACAGCAAATTGAATACAGTTATCGTAGCAGCAATCACCTCTACTTTAAAATTTGGTGAATTGCCGGGCAACGTAAGTCTTCACAAAGGCGAGGCCAATTTACCCAGACGCTCTGTGATCAACATGACGCAGATAAAAACGGTGGATAAACTCAGCCTGAAGGAAAAAATTGGAACTCTTTCAAAAGAAAGACTTGCCCAGGTTTACGAAGGCATGAAACTTGTTATGGATATTCCGTAGGAACGGGTTTTAAATAACTTGCCCATTTTGCTATATCCGGGAGTGCAGGCGGGACGCCTGCGCTCCCACATGAATTGATTGCCAATCGGTTTGCTGAACTGATTCGGAAGGTCTGGAAAAAAACCGGCAAATCCGTTGTGATCCTTGTGGATGAATATGACAAACCCATCCTGGACCACATTGATAATACAGCCAAAGCCGAAGAGATGCGGGACGGTCTTAAAAATGTTTACTCTGTCATCAAAGACAGCGACCGGTATATCCGGTTCTGCTTCATCACCGGGGTGAGTAAATTCAGCCGAGTCAGTATTTTCAGTGATCTGAACAATCTTGAAGATATCAGCATGCAGCCTGAAATGGGAACAATTTGCGGCTATACGGAAAAGGAACTGACCGGAACCTTCCACGAACGCCTTGACTGGGTCAATATAGACACTCTGCGGGAATGGTACAATGGTTACTCCTTTTTGGGAAAAGAACGGGTTTACAATCCCTTTGATGTATTGTTATTTCTAAAAAACAGACAGTATGGCAATTTTTGGTTTGAAAGCGCTACCCCCACGTTTCTGATCAGGCTGCTGCAGCAGAATCGCTTCTATCTGCCGCACCTGGAAGGAATTGACGTTAATGAATCGGTCATTTCATCCTATTCGATTGATCAATTGACTGCAGAAACCGTTTTGTTTCAAAGCGGCTATTTAACCATTGACACCGTGATGCAGGTAGGACCCCGGCGGGTGTTTCGCCTCAGCTTCCCCAATCAGGAAGTAAAACTGAGTTTCACCGATGCCATACTTGCCGGTTATGCGCCAGGCATACAGGCGATGGCTGGTTTTCAAAACAACCTGTATCGTGCCTTGGAATCACGGGACATGGACAGCGTGCAGCAGATTTTTAAATCTTTTTTTTCATCAATTCCCTATGAGTGGTACACAGCAGGAAACTTGGACAGATACGAAGGTTATTATGCGTCAGTCGTGTATGCGTTCCTGGCCTCCCTTGGATTTGATCTTCATCCGGAGGAAAGCGCCAGCCATGGCCGTGCCGACCTGGTGCTGAAAATAGATCAGACAGTATATGTAATGGAGTTCAAGGTGGTGGAGATTCTGGGAGACGGCAAAAAAGCCATAGATCAAATCCGGGAAAAAGGATACCATGATTCATATATTCAGGCAGGAAAGAATGTGATTCTGGTGGGAATCGACTTTTCAAAAAAAGAGCGCAACATTGTGGGATTTGCCTTTGAAACGGCCTGATTTTGTTTGATCAGAAAAAGGAACTTAAATGAAGAGCCTTCTCGTAACAGGCGGTGCCGGCTTCATCGGCACCAATTTTGTATATTACTGGCTGGACAAATACCCGGAAGACCACATCGTCGTGCTGGATGCACTGACCTATGCCGGCAACCGGGCCAACCTCACCAAAGCCGAAAAAAATCCAAAATTTGAATTTGTCCACGGCAACATCCTTGATCAGCCCCTGGTGGAAACCCTGCTTGAAAATCACAACATAGACACCATCGTCCATTTTGCTGCCGAATCCCATGTTGACAGATCCATCCACGGCCCGGATGAATTTATCAACACCAACATCGTCGGCACCCACACCCTGCTCAAAGCAGCAAAAAAGATATGGCTGGACGCCGGGAAAAAAGAACACCGGTTCCACCATATTTCAACAGACGAGGTGTATGGCACATTAGGACCCGATGATCCTCCCTTTACAGAATCAACCCCCTATGCGCCAAACTCCCCCTATGCCGCCAGCAAGGCATCCTCCGACCATTTGGTCCGGGCATACCATGAAACCTACGGGCTTAACACCACCATCAGCAATTGCTCTAACAACTACGGGCCATACCAATTTCCGGAAAAGTTGATTCCCCTTGTGATCATCAATATCCTGTTTAATAAAACCTTGCCAATATATGGTGACGGCAGGCAAATCAGGGACTGGCTCTACGTAGAGGACCACAACCGGGGTGTGGACCTGATATTGGAAAAAGGAATACCCGGCCAGACATATAATATCGGCGGCAACAATGAATGGACAAATATTGATATTGTTCAGTTGATCTGCAACCTGCTGCTGGAACAGTTTTCCACCGATAAAAGCTTGGCTGAACGGTTTGCTAACTCACCAGCAGCGCAAGCAAACCATCCAGACACCTTGATTTCCCACGTAAAAGACAGAGCCGGGCACGACCGTCGGTATGCCATCAATGCTAAAAAGATCAAGAATGATCTTGGGTTTTTACCCGAAGAATCCTTTGAAACCGGTATCCGCAAAACCCTTACGTGGTTCCTTGCCCATCAATCATGGTGGAATGAACTGCTGAGTGATTCCTATAAAGCTTGGATTGCGACAAACTATTCCTGAACCAACACCAAACCGATGCATTGAAACCGTTGATTACTGGATAAAAGTAATTAACCACATAAGCACAGAGGCCAAAACAAAGACTCTTTTTGTGATTAAAAGCAAACGATCTTGGGGAGCAGTCACAACAACGCCCATAAGTCAGGCCTGCCCCACCCACTGATCCCCTAAGCCGGATTGATTTTTAATCACAAAAGGCTTATTCCGTTCATTACAAAGGTTAAACGCAGTACTATGCAACACGGAGGACTGAATGAATAAAAGACCTTATTTTATAAGAGCGGAATGGGATGAAGAGGCAGATGTATGGGTGGCAAGCAGTGTTGGTGTGGCCCGACCCCAATAAACCCCAATAACTTTACCCTCATCCGACTCCGCTCCGACGGACCCAATTTAGTTTGAGACTAAGGTGACATTATGAATTTTGAACTGGTCTTTAAGCAGGTCATTCAACCTTTTGAAGAAGAAGGCATCCAATATGGTCTCATTGGAGGATTTGCACTTGGTGTCATGGGCATTCTCCGTTCGACCATCGATATTGACTTCTTGATCCTGCTCGATGATCTTGAAAAAGCAGAGAAGGTTCTATCTTCTGCCATGTATTCATGCATTTATAAAACCGAAAATATTTCACAATATTCCTCCAGCATTAAAACGTTGGGTCATATCGATATCATTCATGCGTTCAGGCACCTTTCCAGAGAGATGCTTACCCGGGTACAAAGTTTTACGGTCTTTGATCAATATTCGGTAAAAGTACTTTCTCCTGAAGATATTATCGGCCTCAAAGTCCAAGCGATTGCCAATGAGCCGTCGCGCTACGCTGCCGATTTTCAGGATATGCGCCTGCTTCTGAAGTACAAAAAGATGAACCAACAAAATGTCGACTGGGAACTTCTTAAAGACTATTTTGACCTTTTCAATAAACAGAACCTGTTGGTTCAGCTTAGGAATGAGTTTTCATGAAACTTTCAGAACAGGCAAAACGGGAACTCGTCGCGTTTTCCGGTTCGGTCGATTTCAGCAACATCCAAAAGATCGAAATAACCCAAAATCCCGGAACCAAAGAGGCCACCAACCAATTTACGGATTTTATCCAGGCGCTGCACCGAATGGGCAATCACCCCACCAGAAAGCATAAGCCCATGACGGGTCCTTTTTTTTTAATATGACATCGACTACCTACTCAAAAACAAAACACATTTTACTTTAAGTCTGAGGGAATGATATTTTGGGTGACAATCGGATAGGCATGGAAGAAAGGAACAGGACTGAATGAATAAAAGACCTTATTTTATAAGAGCGGAATGGGATGAAGAGGCAGATGTATGGGTGGCAAGCAGTGAGGATGTTCCCGGTCTTGCAACTGAAAGTGCAACATTGGAAGGATTGATTGAAAAATTGAAAGTTATGATACCCGAGTTGCTGGAGGCCAATGGTGAGGATGTGGAACAGGAAACCACATTTGAAGTCTTTACCCGGCGGTTTGAGATTGCGCATCGGGCGGCTGTTTGATGGGGAATTTTACAAAGGATCTGAAAAAAAATACTTCGAGAAAACGGATGCTCATTTGAGCGGTAGGGTAAAGGAGATCATGAAATCTGGTACAGCCCTGCCACCGAACTTCGATTTGTCGTGGATAATGCTATAAAATCAAGGCATACGGCAAACGCAGTCCTCAAACAAGCCGGTTTGCGAAAACAATTTTAATCTCATCTCCATAAAATGGTAACCATTCTATTTATTTCAATGGGAATACGGTTTATATGAAAGTTGTGAATTTTGAGTGGTGAGTAGTGAGATTAAAAACAAGCTGTTTTCCTCACAACTCAATACTCACATCTTTCATTGTTTGTTGTGTCCGTCAGGGCATGGCCGTTATACCAAATATCGAGCAATGTAATCCCATGGGGAATATACTCTTAAACTACTGTTTTTGGGTCAAAAAACGGGTTTTAAATGTATATTTTTATCAATAATTCAATAGATTACCTCGGTCCGACCCCCGAAATAACACACCGAAATAACACCAAAGTCCTGCCAGCCATTTGCTGTCAGCAATATCCGTTTTTCGACCGGGAACATTATTTATATGGCGGGCATTTACAAGAATGACTTCCATAAATCCTTCCAGCACCTTATGAACAGGCCGCCAATAGACACCTGTACTTTCCATCGCCAATATTGGGCATTCATTTTCCGTTAACCAATTTCTCATTTCCAACAACTAAGATGGCGGGTAGGAAAGAACTACCATACAACGAAACACTGGATTGATTTCAGATAATCAGACAATCATTGTCAAATTACTAATCGAACCGAGAGATTCCATTATGAGTATCAGACGATTCGTTAAATTAATGACATTATCGCTTTATTTGTTCTTAAGAACATCAATAGCTAACTCAACGGGGCTATCTAATGATTTTTTATTTTATGTACATTATTTTGAATTTTCTAAAGGATATGTTTTCAATGTTAACCAATCCGCACAATATAATAAATACTTTAGTCAAAATTCTCCACTTAGTTTAGAATTAAAAGAAAATAAAATAGACTATGTTGCACATTGGTACAATGATTTTGGCCTTGAATATATTAGAAAAGGCAATGGTTCTAATGGAGCAATGACCTGGTATACTTGGGATTGGGCTAAAAACTTAGGTGCTCTTGACAGACATCCTCTGTTAGGATGGTACAAGGGGGATGATACTAATATTTTGAATTGGCAATGCTATTGGTTACTTAAATCTGGGATAACAGCTGTTAATATAACAGGACCTATCGATATATCGAATTGGAAAGAGCCTTCAAATAAACATTATTGGAAATTCCAACTATTTGAAAATACTTATTATTTTAAGCTTTTAAAGTATATCCCATGGGTAAAATACAAAGGCTCTATCATGAACATCACGGCAAACTGGAATCAAATGATCGGATATTTTTTTTCTACATATAACAATTATTATAAAGTTTGCTACAATAATAAGTATTATCCCGTTATGTATGTTTTTGAAGGTGAGGGATTAAGGAATTCCTTCGATAATTTAAGGGGTTCCAAAAGGTTAAAAAAGTTTCTTATTAGTCAGGCAAATAAGCCAATAATAAAAGGGTTTGGTGGCATATGTCTCTTCGTTCGTCATCCGACTAGTGACAAAATACTATCGCGTAAAGACTTAGAAAGTAATGGGGTTTTATATATCCCTGCTGGATATTCAAATATGGAAGGAGCTAAAGAGCGACGTTCAAGATCATATTACGAACTTGTTAATAATATGAAGATGCCAAACGAGAGAGCAATTGTGAATGTTGTGACGTCTCACCACTCTGTTTCCCCCCATCCATCTAACTGGCCACAAAAAGGCTCAACGCCTATACTGTTTGAATTGGCAATTAGAAGGGCAACTGACTGGGTTTTATCCAACCCAGCTCTGCCTAAAATTATACAAATTTATAATGTCGCTGAGTGGGCAGAGGGGGGGCCTGGACTTCAGCCCAATTTTAGAGATGGTTTTGGCTATTTAAATTCATTGAAGAATGTTGTGGAAAATTTTATTTCTGAAAAGGAAGACCATTCTATAAAAGCTATACCTAAATTAGAACCTTGAAATTTTGCATGATTGGGATATTCTCAGGCTTTGGCATTTAAAAAAAATAACACAAGTCCCGGCCTTAGATGGGTGACCCCTCACATATGCCCCTTCCCACATACAGATGAGAGATATTTTGAAAAATTCAAGGTGTTGATATGGCTCGTCCCAGACCAGTCCCCGAAATACCGTATTGGAGAAATGAACATTGTATGAAAATAGAATATGTATAGATGCAGGCATAAGAGATTTGCTAACAGGTAGTTTGCTCGCATTTGTAGCTAAAGTATGGTCTGCTTGCGCTTCTTTTTTGTTAAGTATCCTTGTGGCCCGTAGCTTGGGAGTGGCAGATGCTGGTATTTTCTTTTTAGCTTATACTTTGCTGGTTGTATTCTCAACAATTGGTAGAGGAGGTGGCGATTTAGCAACAGTTCGATTTGTTTCAGAGTGTATTGAAAAAGATGATATTGAAAATAAGAACTCATTTTATTGGTGGAGCCTGTTTCGTGTGTTAGTTCTTTCACTTTTGCTTACGTTTCTGATATTTTTCTTTTCAGCATTTATTTCTGATATCTTTTTCAAAAACGAAGGAGGGCAAAAGGTAATTGAACGTGTTGCCCTTTCTTTGATTCCTTTTTCTCTTGTTATTTTTCATTCATATTTCTTCCAGGCCAATAAAAACGTACTAGTTTCAAACTTTTTATTAAGTGGAGCTGTCCCTAGTTTGTTGTTAGTGTGTGCATTTGTCTTCAGTTGCAGGTCTGTATTGACTTATTTTGATTGCTTAATTTTTGTTGCGTGTATTCTTATGATGTTCCTGTTAATCAAAAGTTGTAAAGAATACGCTCCATATAGAAGAATTAATTTTAATTTTAAAGCGAAGATTGAAAGAGTTCTTTTATCAATGTTCATTGTTTCTACCTTATCTATCACTAACCAGTGGTCATCTCAAATTATCTTAGGGATATTGAGTAATTCTCAATCAGTCGCTTATTTTGCAACAGCTCAACGTGCAGCTTTTTTGGTCAGTTTCGTTTTGGTTGCAGTTAACTCCATTGCAGCACCTAAATTTTCTGCTCTGTATTCTACAAATGATATTGACGGTATAGGAAGGATGATGAGGATCTCTTCGCTAATAATGATTGCTTTTGCTATGCCCATATTAATGTTATACATTTTTTGCTCAGAGGTTGTGATGGGGCTTTTTGGTGAAACTTATAGAGATGCAAATCTTGTGTTAATTATTTTATCCGTAGGACAAATGGTTAATGTTGCTACAGGGTCTGTTGGTTATCTTCTACAAATGACAGGGTATGAAAAAGAATTAAGATTCAATGTCCTTATTTCTACATTTTTGCTTGTAATACTTAATATTGTCTTAATCCCCAAGTATGAAGCTATTGGGGCAGCATGCGCAACTGCATTTTCTGTTAGTGTTGCAAATTTACTAAGTGTTCGCTCTGTTAAAAAAAAATTAGGTATAAATTCTCTAAAATTTTTCTAACCTACTATTTTAATTGGAGGGTGGATTTGAAAATTTTATGTGCAGGTTTGAGCAAAACAGGAACTACATCTCTGTCTATTGCACTTAACCATTTAGGGTACAAAGGTATTCATTTTGATGTCGTAAGATTAAGAAACGCCGTATTAACAAGTAATAAACATACTGAAGGATCTTTCAGAGTTTATGACGATATTGATTACGTTTCAGATCTGCCTGCTTCATACTTTTACAAGGAGCTAAGTCAAGAATACCCGAATGCTAAGATTATATTAACTGTAAGGGATGAAGATAGTTGGTGGGAGAGTATGAAGCGCCATATTGAAATAAACAGTGTATATAAAAAGGGAGCTAGGGTTATTGGCTTTTTGTTAGATAGCGCCCAGTTCCATAATAATATTTTCGTAAGGAAGTACTATGAAGGGCTCGTGATGCAAGAGATTAGAACTCTTACATATGGTAGCTACAAAGCCAAAGAATGGTCATACCGCAAGAAATATAGAGAACATAATCGATCTGTTATAGATTATTATGGGGAAAAAAATATTTTAATTATGAATATCAATTCGGGTGATGGTTGGGACGCTCTTTGTGATTACTTAGGTAGGCATATTCCAAATATTGATTTTCCACATGCAAATAAGAGAAAATAGGTGGTGAAAATGCTAATTAGTATTGTCATCCCAACAACCGGAGTCGTCTTGGAACTCCAGAGATCACTAAGTAGTATATGTCAACAAACATTGGAGGTTTCTTTAGAGGTAGTTATTGTTGAGAATAATAGTTTAAGGGGGGAGGTGGAAAGGTATATTGATACGATAGAATGGTGTAAGAATATCAAATATATTTATTTAGAAGACTGCCGCAATGCTAATGTGGCTCGCAATGCAGGGGCTCGTGCCTCTCTTGGCAAATATATTGCTTTTCTGGATGCAGATGACATATGGAACAAAGACCACCTTGAGAGCAAAGTTAATACTTTGAAACAAAAAAATGGGAAAGCTGTCTATTCTGGGTTTATCATTGATAGAGGAAATAAAAGGACAATTGAAAAGCGATCTTATGATGTGTGTTTATCTGAAAATTGTTTTAAATTTCTCTGGGGAAAAAATTCTGGATATGCTCAAACCTCGTCTTTTGTAGTGGATAGGTCGGTGTTCGGTGAAGTTAACTGGAATGAGTCTTTAAATAGAAATCAAGATCATGATTTTTTTATTCAAGTATATAAAAAGATAGGGTGGGTTTTTGATAATAATATAACTCATAGAGTTGTTTGGCCACAAGGAGTTCATAGAAACTACCATTTTCAATCTATGCTAAGCTTTTACGAAGAGCATAAGGATGAGATGTGTAATGAGTCTGCGTGCGGTTTTTTATTTCTTCGCATGTTAGAAAGCTCATTTAATGACAAATACTATTATAAAAGATTTCAGGGGGAGTTTAAGCGAAGAGGTGCGAACATTGATTGTCATAAAAAGTTATTTTCCTTGAATCAAATATGCTCTCGAATTGGCTGGGTTATACAACAGAAAATTCGTTAGGTTAGAGATAGGTTTGCTCAAGATAAATGTAAGATACAATACCCTATTCTGGTTGATTGGCTATATGACGTTAATTAGTCCTGTAATCGTTTTAATTTATAGTTATTATGGGACTGGGGGTGCATTTTTAATTAAAGAATTTTTTTATTTATGCTTAGTATCTTGTGTTCCTTTTATTGTGATGCACAAGCGGATGGACCCTTTAGGGATCCTATTGTTTATTATGCTGTCCATTTATTTAGCTTTCAATTTTACGTTCAGTGAAGCGGCTATGTTTGCTAAGATTGCATCTCTCCGTCAGTTTTTAGCGCCTATTTTTTTTGTTACCATCGGATTTTATTTTACAAAATCCGTTAAAGATTTAGAGGAGATCTATAAGGCAATAATTTTATCGGTAATTATAGTCTTAGTATTTGGATTTGTAGAAAGATTTTCTGACTTTTGGAATTTTATTGATGTCGCCTCTTTTTATAGATATAAAAGAATAAATGTTTCACCTGAAGGGTTGCCTTACTTCTGGTTCGAGCCTAGATTTGGGATGACTAGAATGGTTTCTACTTTTTTAGATCCTATTAATTTGGGTCATTTTTTTGTTTTAGCATTTTTTGTTGTTAAATACGAATTTGAATTGATATTTTCCAGCTTAAAGATCTATGCCATCCTGTTAGTGCTTATTCTTATAGGGTTATTCCTCACTCTTTCAAAGGGTGCGTGGTTACAATTTTTCTTAGTTTTTCTAATTCTAAATAAAAACTTGAACGTAATAATTCGCCTAGCAGGTGCACTTTTAACATTGGTCGGTATCGTAATTTATTCTCAGACTCATGCTGGATTTTGGATACATGTAGATGGTTTTATAAATATAATGGATCATATAACATTATCAGGACACGGAGTTGGAACATTTGGTAATTACTCTTCAATGTATAACTTAGTAGATCCTAGATATTTGACCGGAGTTGGTGACTCTTACTGGGCAAGTATTATTGGGCAATTTGGGCTTATTGGCTTTTTGATGTGGATTTTTTTTTTCTTAAAGATTGTTTTACATCTTCGTCATCATTACATATCGCTCGTACTCCTTTGCCAAATTTTTATCTCTGCACTTTCAGAAAATACCTTTAATGTTTTAAGTGTATTTCATATTTTAATTTTGTCTGGTGGATTGATTAAATATAGCAAAAACAATGGGTCTGGCCCACCTTATCTCGAATCGCAAAAAATAGACCAATTTTAAAACACCCATAATTCCTTCAAAAAGGACGTATTTTTCAAAAAGTGGTTGCTATTCCTATCCTCAAGAGAAAAAAGCGATCAAATTTTCATAAAATTCGATTGCGGCTTAATTTCGTGTCTGTTTTGTCAAATCAAATAATCACCTTATGTAAAAAGGTGGGACACCCCCAATTATTAACATCCTACCTAAAAATTGCAGCCCTATCACACCGACTGTATTTGTTAAAATTTTATCAGAAAATTGGTGAGTTTAAAGCCCTGTAGCTCATTGAATTTAAATGCATTTGAAAGCATAACTCCAACTTTTAGGTCCTAAATCAATTTTTAAAATTTAAAGAGAAATAAATTGAAAACAATATCAATTTTAGGAATACGCGGTATCCCTGCCCAACACGGGGGATTTGAAACTTTTGCCGAACATTTTTCTCTATACTTAAAGGACAAGGGGTGGAAGGTTACGGTTTACTGTCAGGAAGAAGGAAGATGCCCTATCTTTAAAGATAATTGGCATGGAATCCACAGAATCCATATTCCTGTTACCCAGAAAGGAGCGAAAGGAACCATCGTCTTTGATTGGAAATCTACATGCCACGCTGCCAGAAAAAAAGAAAACATTCTCACTTTAGGATATAATACAGCAATATTTTGTGCGATGTACCGATTGATAGGGATTAAGAATATCATAAACATGGATGGCATTGAATGGCAGAGAGAAAAGTGGTCGTTTCTCGAACGAACATGGCTCTATATTAATGAAAAAGCCGGCGCATGGCTGGGCAACCATCTTGTAGCAGATCACCCTGAAATAAAGAATCACCTTGGGGCGTTTGTCTCCAGAAATAAGATCAAGGTCATTCCATATACGGCTGCCTACCTTAATTCTGCCAATGAAGCTCTGCTGAATCAGTTTCATTTGACTTCGGGGAAATTTGGACTTCTCATAGCCAGGCCGGAACCGGAAAACTCAATTATTGATATTGTCCGGGCTTATACATTCCAAAAAAGGGGTATGCCTTTGGTTATTCTAGGAAATTATGATCCTCAAACCAATGAATACCAAAAACGGGTTCTGGGTGCCGCAAACGAGGAGGTTATGTTTGTAGGAGCTATTTATGATCAGGATGTCGTTCAGGCATTGCGATTTTATACCAGATTTTATGTTCATGGCCACACCGTAGGAGGAACCAATCCTTCATTGGTGGAAGCTTTAGGTGCAGGTTCTCCGGTACTGGCACACAACAATCGGTTTAACAGATGGGTTGCCGGAAGCGGAAGTTTGTTCTTTTCTGATGAAAAAGAATGCGAAAACCATATTTCCAGAATCATTGAGGATGATAGTCTTGTTACTGCGATGAAGACCGCCAGTAAAAAACAATACATGCAAAAATTTACAGCCGACAAAATCCATGGCGCCTATGAACGCCTGTTACTGGAATATGGGTGTTAATGTTCAACAAAGTGACATCAAATGAGCAAAAATTAACCCTTCTGCTGGCCGTACCTTTCGTTTCTAAAAACATCCAAACGGCAGCCCAAACAATCATCAGCAACAATAAACATCTTGATTTTCAAAAAGTTTACCAATTTGCAATCAATCACGAAATTGCAGGATTTGTTTACCGGAATTCAAAAAGTGTAGATCTGTTTCCCATAGAACTTAGAGAACGTCTAAAGGGGTTTTATCGTAAAACAGCCATGTTAAATATGGTTGGTATAAAAGAGACTTTGGTGATTTTAAAGGTCTTATACGAAAATGGAATATCTGTAATCCCGCTAAAAGGAACGTTTGCCTCTGACTGTTTGTTCAATGATTTAGGTGTTTATCCTTCAGGTGATATTGATGTGCTGGTCTCTCCGGAAGATCTTTCCAAAACAAAAGACATACTCTCTTCAAAGGGCGGATATTCCCTGGTGGATACAATTTCAGAATCAGATCTTCTTAAAAACCATTATCATCTCATTTTGCTAAAACAGATGACCTTGGAGATTCATTGGAATCTTGTGAAAAGGTATTTTAAGGTCCCTGCCGCATTTTGGTGGGAAACTGCAAGGCCCATGGAGTGGAATGGTATAAAAGCTATGGATCTGTCAGTTGAAAATAATATTTTATATAATGTATTCCGCCTGTTTGATCATTGTTTTTATCCGCTGCGGTTTTTCGTTTTGCTCAGCGCAATTATAGAAAAAAACAAAAACTGTATTGATTGGAATCTTTTGCTTCATACTGCAGAGTCCCATAGAATGAAAAAGCTCCTTGTGTTTACCTTAATAGCGACACAGGATCTCATGGGAACCGATATTCCAGCGTCCATTTCAAAAAACCGTTCTAAAAAATACGGCCTTTTTAAATACATTGTTTTTTCAGGGATTTTTTCAGGGATCAAACGTAAACACTTGAGGATGATGGTTTATACTCTTCTACTCATTAATCCTGTTATTTGGAGCAAAGTCTTTTTAGGACGAATTTTCCCATCAACCGGTGAGCTTAGATTGAGGTATAATCTGCCACCTGAATCAAGAAAAGTATACCTTTACTATTTATTAAATCCAATCCTGCTATTATTTAAGTCACGGAAAAAATGAAACAATGCTAAGAGAGCACAGTGCATTAACTTTAAATATACAAAAGATCTTAGATATATTTATTACTGCATTTTCATTTATTGCCGCTTACGTTATCAAGCGGCATGCAATGCCTGAAGGGTTTGACAATCTATCAACAAACCTGAATTACTACCTGATTTTGTTTCTGATTATCATTACCTGGTATATTGCCTTTAAATGGATGGGCATGTACATGGCCTATCGACAACAAAATTTTTGGCAGTTTTTCATTACTATTATAAAATCTTGCCTATTGGGTATGGTGTTGCTCAGTATGGCGATGTACTTTCTTCATATCAAGGGTGTCAGCCGGTTACTGATGGGTATTTTTCTGATATTGAATATCGGACTGTTAACTCTATCAAAACTTATTGTTTTCAAGGCCCTTGAAAAAATTAGGACAAGTGGCTACAACACCCGCAGCATTTTAATCGTTGGAAGCCGGGAACGTGCTAAAGATGTGATCAAAGCTGTGGAAAAAGTCAAAGGCTCAGGTTACAAAATTCTTGGTTGTTTTGATGTGGATGAAACTGTGGTGGGGCATTCTGTCATCAACGGACATAAAGTTATCGGAGTTGTCTACGAACTTGAAAATTATCTTCGAAACAATATTGTCGATGAATTGATTTTTGCGATCCCATTAAAAGAAATTGAACAGTGTGACCGATATATCGCATTGGCGGAAAGCATGGGGATTAAGGTGAGGATTATTCCGGATTGGGAAATCCATTATCTAATGTACCGGCCCAACATTGCCACCATCCGGTTTGAGGAATTTTTAGGTGTATACAACATGGCCTTACAGTCCACTCCTCAGAATGAGGGAGAGATGCTGATAAAGGCCATTTTTGATTATTTGGTGGCTGCTGTTTTAACTTTGTTGCTTTTGCCCGTGTTCGCAATCATCGGTTACGCCATAAAAAAGAAGTCTTCTGGTCCTGTTTTTTACACTCAGGAACGCTTGGGTATGAATGGACGCAGATTTCCTGTTTATAAATTTCGGACCATGGTAAGCAATGCAGATGAAATGCGTAAAGAGTTGGAAGAGATGAACGAGATGGACGGACCAGTGTTCAAAATCAAGGATGATCCTCGAATTATACCAGGGGTTGGTCATTTCTTAAGGAAAACCTCTTTAGATGAACTGCCTCAGTTGTTTAACGTGCTTCGGGGAGAGATGAGTTTGGTTGGGCCCAGGCCACCGATCCCTAAGGAAGTTGATGAATATTCTGTCTGGCATCGCAGGCGTTTGTCCATGAAGCCAGGGATGACATGCTTGTGGCAAATTGCACCAAATCGAAACGATTTAACGTTTGAGCAATGGGTGAAGCTGGATTTAAAATATATAGATAAATGGTCTTTGTTTAATGACGTTAAAATATTGATAATGACGGCCAAGGCAGTACTTATGGGTGCCGGGCGGTAATACGCCCTGGTATTAAGGAACGGATTTTAAATAACTTACCCACTTTGATATATCCGGGAGCGCAGGCGTCCCGCCTGCAGTAAAAATGCAGGCGGGACGCCCGCGCTCCCAGGTCAAATTATTTCGGTCTCATTCCTAAATGATCAGAATTGTATGTTTTGTGGTGCTGGCGGTTTGTACGCTTTGCTGCCATCGGTTTATTGATCAGTATGAGACGATTGGCGCTGATTTGCTGACAAATGACTGGCAGATAATTGGCAATGGGAAACAGAGCGTAAGAGTGTTAGATGATGGCTTTTGTCTGGTTTCATTAAGTGCTGAAAAATCCGTTTCGATAAAGCAGGAATTAAAAACATTTAAACCTGGTTCCAAATTAAAATTATCATCTTTCATTCGGTTTGATGATGTGGTGCAAGGAGCAAAATCTTGGAACCGGGCAAGGCTGCTTTTGTTACAAAATGACGGCATAAAGGACCGGTGGGATTTGTGTCATAGCGTTGCGTCTTTGAAGGGATCTGGAGATTGGGGATGTTATGAAGCGGTTTTCCCAATTGCTGCTTTCGCAAAAAAGGTAACGGTTGTGGCGCAACTGAGCCGTTGTAGCGGATCATTTGAGTTAAAAGATATCCAATTGATTCCGGTTAAACAGACCTGGGCCTATACCTGGGCTGCCCGATGTCTTTTAGGCGCATGGGGGTGTTTTGCAGTGATTTTTCTCTGGAACTGCCTTTCGGCAGTTCGGTTCCAAAACGGTTTAAAAATTATAGCTGTGGGGCTGTTTATCCTGATTCTGATCGGCACATGCATGCCCATAGAAATAAAAAAAGACGTTTCACAGACCATCGTAACCTATGTGAACCAGGCCGCGCATTCAATGGAAGCTTATTTGCCAAGGGATTATTCAAAAATAGGGCATTTTTTATTGTTCAGCTTGCTTGGAATTACAATGGCAGGTTTGACGGGACACTTTTCTTTTGGTGCGGTATTTTTAAATATTTTAATGGTTGCAAGCGGTACTGAACTGGCGCAGTTTTTCATTGAGGGACGTTCCCCGTTAATTAAGGACTTTCTGCTTGATGCATGCGGCGGCAGTATCGGTGTTTCATTATTTTATTTCAGGAGGAGTTGGAAATGAAAGAGTTGAAAAAGGAAATTCTTACTATTGTTATTCTTGCAGTTATGGCGATGACGGGTATCTATGTTGCGAATGCTTCGCCGGTTGAACTGGAGGCCTCCTCAAGCCTTTCTATTAGCGTCTTGAACTAATCAATGGTATCTATGGCTTTTGTTTGTCGTTATGAAATTGACGGTCTTCAAAAAACTGGAAACAATGCATATTAACTATTGATTTCAAAAATGGAACAAAATTATTGGATAAAATGTTTCAAAGCTGCGGATATCACCATTCAGGTTCAATCTGATTATCCAATTCGTAAAAATACATTCCACTCAAAATTTAAACGATTTGAAGTTTTGAAAAAAGGTGAAGACTCTATTACGATATTTCATCATTTGAGTCCTGTGAACGAAGACAGGGTAAAGCCTGGGAGAGAAAAAGAAGTCTATAAAAAAGACCAGTGGCAGATATTCAAAAACAAGAACACTTGGATTTACCACTATAATTCAATTTTTCCGGGCGATCCAGTGGATAAAGTTGTTGGCATAATGAACAGGGATTATTCTGAAATTCATATTTATGCTGAGAATATATCAAGAAAAGTCTACGCCCAAGCCCGATTTCCTGCGTTAACCTTGTTTAATACCGATCAGATGATTTTTGCAAAATTGCTCAGTGATCGTCAGGGGCTGGTGATCCATTCGAACGGATTCAATATTAATGGCAATGGAATTCTTATTGCGGGGGTGTCCGGTTCCGGAAAAAGTACTCTTTCAGGGATGTTAAAAAAAATAGGCCATGAAATCCTTTGCGATGATCGGATGTTTGTTAGATCCGTTGATGGGGGATTTCATATTTTTGGCAACTGGTGTTATGGGTCTCATCCGGATGTGTCGCCATCTAATGCCCCTTTGTCAGGGATTGTATTTTTAAAAAAGGGTGGGCAGAACCGTATCCAGGAAATTACAGATCAGAAAGCGATTGTATCAAAACTAATGCCGGTGATTGTAAAGCCTATGCTGGATGTTGACGGGTGGAGGAAATATTTATCTACATTTGAACGGCTAAGAAAATCAACCCGCTTTTATGAAATTGAATTTGATTTATCCGGAAAAGCAGGCGATATTATAAGTGATTATTTTAAATAACCTGGTATTGAATCTTATTAAGAATATATGAGAGAACATTATGTTATCAAAACAGGAACTAATTGAAGAAGTTCTTCTATTACCCATCGAAGATCGAGCATATATAATCGACTCGCTTATACAAAGCATGAACCCAATTGATTCAGATATTGACCGTAAATGGTTAGAAGTCTCAAAAAAAGGTTAAACGAGCTCAAGTCCGGAGAGGTTAAAGGTGTTCCTGGAGATGAATTTTTAACAAAATTTGGAAACGATTTGAAAAATGAAGTATACGTTTCATCCGGACGCTGAATCGGAATTTGAAGAGGCAATAAACTATTACGAGGAACGTCAAAATGGTCTTGGATATGATTTCTCTATAGAAGTCTATTCAGCAATTAAAAGAATCATTAATAATCCAAAAGGTATCCTATTCACCCCCTAGTAGATTCAGCGCGAAAAGGCATGAAACGGCACGAAAATGGAAAAAATTGGTAAAACTCATTTTTTTGCAAGACAAGCCAAAAGGATGATGCTATGGTCAGAATATGAGCCGCCAAGAGATAAAAAAAATACTTCATAATATTGATTTCCAAGCAGACAGTTCCCTTCAAGAACCGTTCTCCAAAGGACTTCCAATCCTAATAAATCTTGTCGAAAAATTGAGCGAAGAAAACGAACAATTGAAGATAGAAATCCAAAAACTTCGCGATGAAAACAACCAACTTAAAGGAGAACAGGGCAAACCGAAAATCCGTGGCAAAAAAGGACGTGGCAAAGGCAAAAACGTATCCTCGGAAAAAGACAGAAAGGAACGAGAAGGAAAAAAGGAAAAAAAGCAGGAAATCAAAAAGAAAGATACCACCATTGATCGGACCGAAATATGTAAAGTCGATCCCTCCATATTACCCGCTGATGCCGAATACAGAGAGTATGAACCTGTCCTTGTGCAAGAAATTCTGATCACAACGGATAACGTCGAATATAGAAAAGAAATCTTTTATTCCCCTTCCGAGAACCGCACTTACGTGGGAGAATTACCAGCAGGTATAGTTGGGGAGTTCGGTCCCGGTATACGATCTTTAGTTTGCACACTGAAATATGTGGCAAACATGTCTCAGCCAAAAATCCGGGAGTTGCTTGAGAACTGTGGCATTAACATTTCACAATCGACTATTTCACGAATCCTTACGAAGGATGAAACCGGGTTCAACCAGGAGAAAATAGACATTTTTCTTTCTGCACTGGAGCATACTCCTTATCACCAAATCGACGACACCACGGTAAGGGTTAACGGCCAAAACCACTATTCACAGATTTTCTGTAATCCATATTATACAGCATTTTTCACCGTCCCACGCAAAGATCGTCTCACGATACTGGATTTGTTGTTGTGTGGTAGGGAAAGAACATATCGTTTTGATCAGATGGCATTTTGTCTAATGGCGGATTTCAGGGTTGGAAAAAAAGTGATCGATCAGCTTCGGAGTTTGACCGACAACAAGGAGCTGTGTGAAACGCAAATGCAACTGTTACTGGAAAAAGTCTTTAAAAAAGGAAAAGGAAAAAACACAAAGACCAGGGTTATGGAAGCCGCAGCCATAGCCGCATATCATAGTCAAACAGATGTTCCGATTGTAGACATTTTGTTAGCCGATGATGCGCCGCAATTTAAAAAGATTGTTGAGGAACTGGCCCTTTGCTGGATTCATGAAGGTCGTCACTACAACCGTTTGGATCCGGTCGTACCATGCAATGTCAATGCTCTCAAGGATTTCAAGACACGCTTCTGGGACTTCTATGGTGATCTTCTGATCTTCAAACAGAATCCAAGCCAGGAAACAGCGGCAAAGTTATCCATCGAATTCGATGAGCTATTCTCCAGTAAAACGATTTATGACACTCTAAACGATCGTATAGAAAAAACCAGGAACAAAAAAAGGAACTCTTGTTGGTCCTGAAACATCCTTGCTTGCCACTTCATAACAATGATTCAGAATTGGGGGCAAGAGTTGAAAAACGTAGACAGTATGTTAGCCTGCATACGATATCCAAGGCAGGAACAACAGCAAAAGATTCCTTTCTCACCATTGTCCAAACCGCAAAAAAATTGGGGGTCAACTCTTTCGATTACATCCGCGACAGGGTTTCTAAAAAGTTCAGTATGCCGGCGTTATCTGATCTGATAATTGAAAAAGTGAAGCTACAGTCCGGGTAAGTCTCCTCTTCTCAAAGTCGCATCTTAATTTTTGGGGTCCCATGTGCAGGGGGTGAATAGGATACTCCAAAAGCATGGGTAATTTTAGAAGAAGATATTCGCCGGTGTATGACAAAAAGATTTCCCTACGGTATTATTTACAGTAAACAGGATAATGAATTTTATATTTTGGCTGTTATGAATCTCAGGCGTCATCCTGATTATTGGAAATATCGCATGTAATGGTGGGATATGGGCGACCCGGATCGGATAGGCGTATTGTGAATCTATTATCAAGGATCTGTTATGCCATCACCTGTTGGATTAAATTGTATATATAAAATTTCAGAAGACATTATTTTTAAAGAAATTGAAGGGACTTCTATCCTGATTCCTGTGATATCAGGGGTCGGAGACTTGAATTCTGATATTTTTCAGCTGAATGAAACCGGTTCCAGAGTTTGGGAATTGCTTGACGGCAAGACGCCGCTTGAAAAAATCATCCTTAACCTAATTGATGAGTACGATGCGCCAGCAAAAATCATTGAAGAAGACGTTTTAAATCTAATTCAAAAGCTAGTGGAAAAACAATTTATTTATGAAATTTCATGAAAAATGATCGGCTCATGATTTCGGGCCCTGCCTTTGCTTTGGTTGTGCAGAGCATACTTGAAAAAGGGGTAACGGCTAAATTTAAGGTAACCGGATCAAGCATGATACCTACTATTAGAAGCAATGATGTGGTTTCAATTTCAACATACAAAAAAAATCGTCCTAAAATTGGTGATGTCGTTGCTTTGTTGGATCGGGTTAATAAAAGGGTCATAATCCACAGAATCATCAAACAACGAGAGAGCATGTTTTTGCTTAAAGGGGATGGTTTGTGGCATTATGACGGGTTTTTCCAAAGAGAATGGATAGCAGGATTTGTTTCAGGGCTTGAAAGAAACGGTACTCCAATTTCGATGGATCTACTAATAACCGATAGAATCATTTGGATGTCAAAATTAAGACTTTTTTGGCCGATCAAAGCCCTGTTTAAGTTTAAAAATAGAGTTAGTCATTTTTTTTGGTATTAATATTGCTTATATTTAGGCAATAACAAAGCGATATACAATCAACTAAGGAGAGGTGTAATGAAAGATCAAAATGAAGATAAATTAAAAAAGACGTGGGTGACGCCTGATATTTCAGTCATCCAAGGATTGGATTCATGTGTTGAATTCCTCTATGATAGAAATGGCAACACAACTGGTGGAGACATCGGCGGTGAGCCAACTCCAGGATTTGGGGAATAGCGAATTTTGTAATAAGTAAGAGTTAGAAAATAAAACAGGAGATCAAAATTGATTATTAAGCTTTTTAAGCCCATTGCTGTTTCTTTTTTAGTGCTATTTTTCACATTGCCATTATGTGCATCAACTCTCACTGTGAATGGGCCAACTTACGGATATAGTGGTGTTAATATTTTCTATAACGGAGTTAAAGAATACAATCCCGGCATGTTTCCCATTAACCATAACGGTTATGATACATGGGGATTTTGCGTCGACCTTGATTATCAAGTTGCATCAGGAGAAAACATAATCGACGGTGAAATTGAAATTGCAGATAATTACTTGTTTGTAGAATGGCTCGTTGGCACCTATGCAAACGATCTATACGCAGAAGCTCTTGCAAATGAAAATATCGACGCAAAAGCAACCGCATTGCAGTTGGCTATTTGGGAAGTTCGGTATGATACAACGTGGGATTATGACTACGACAAAACTAATGGCATAGATGACTATATTGATCCATCGAATCCACCAAATGGTACTGGTTTTTTCTATTACGACCGAGGTCTAATAAAAACCAGCACGGATCCAGAGGTAAATAATTTTTATGATGATTATATAAAAGCATTGACCAATGCCGTAAAAGATCAATCGTGGAATAGCTTCGTAAGCTCAGGCGACTATTTAGTTTTTGATCTTTCTCAACAAGGTAATAAGACTCAGGATATTATCGTTAATGTTGTTCCCGAGCCCACAACAGTATTGCTTTTAGGCTTCGGGCTTCTTGGGCTATGTGCTGTGGGGAGAAAAAAGCCTAACGTATCGGATTGAAAATTGTCGTTTTTACAAAGACAGAGAGGTTGACCTCTCTGTCTTTGTGGTTTTAAATTTCAACATCGTTAGGCCCAGGTCTGCATGACGCCGGCATCCCTTAAAACCAAACTGAAGAATGCCATAAGGATTGATCGTGCCTTAAGGTTTGTGTGGCAGGCTTCAAAAGTGTCTGCGATTCTGCAGGGACTGGTGGTTGCTTTTCTGGGCATGCTTCCCATCGCTTCTCTTTACCTGGTTAAAATGATTATAGACCAGGTTGCCGCTTTGGCGCTATCGCCGCCGTCGAATTTTATGGACCCGGCGTTTTATATTGTTGTAAAGCTTATTTTGGCAGCGTGTGGTATAGGGTTGCTGACTGCGCTGCTCAATTTTGCTGCGGACTATATTAAAAAATTTCAGGCCCAGACTGTTGCCGATTATATGTATGCCGTACTTCATGAGCAGTCCTGTCGGGTGGATCTTGCATTTTTTGAATCACCTGAATACCGGGATACCTTATTCCGGGCTCAGCAGGAAGGCCCCTATCGGCCTACAAATATTGTCAGTGGACTGTTTGCTGCGGGTCAGGCCGGGGCCTCGTTTGTAGCAGTTGCCTGGCTGCTGGCAATGCTTAACCCTCTATTTCCGCTTATCATGATTGCAGCGGCAGTGCCCGGAGTTTTACTGAGGCTGAAGTATTCCGGGAAAATATATGAATGGCAGGAAAAAAGGACTGAGGATGAACGGCGGGCCTATTATTTCCACTGGATGCTGACAGGGGATGCCCATGCGAAAGAATTCAGGCTGTTTAACCTGGGGCGGTATTTTATAGAACGATTCCGGCAGATCCGTTCAACCCTGAAAGAAGAGAAGCTATGGTTTGAAAGGCGCAGGGCCATGGGGGATTTTATCGCCCAGGCAAGCTCTTTGATCTGTGTGTTTGGATCTTTTGCCTATATTGCTTTTAGGGCAGCCCGGGGCGAAATTACCATAGGTGATCTGGTCATGTATTTTCAGGCGTTTCAGCGGGGGCTTGGCTTTTTGAAAACGCTGCTGGAAACCGGTGCTGAAATGTATGAGGATAATTTATTTTTATCCCATTTCTATGAGTTTTTAAAAGTTAAACCGGACGTCAAATCCCCCCTCCTTCCGGTGCCGGTTCCGGAAAAAATAAAAACAGGCATTGAATTTAAAACTGTGGACTTTTCTTATCATAAGAACGAAAAAAAGGTGCTTAATTGTGTAAATTTTTCCATAAGCCCCGGTGAAATTATTGCCTTAGTCGGTAAAAACGGTTCAGGAAAATCTACAATAGTAAAAATGTTAACCCGCCTTTATGATCCCCAAAAAGGGGGAGTCTATTTGGACGGTATTAATATAAAAAAATTTGATATAGGTTTGTTTAGAAAAAAAATCAGTGTCGTGTTCCAGGACCATATTAAATATTACTTAACGGCCGGTGAAAATATTCTGTTGGGCGATATGGAACGAGATGCGGATGCGGAAAGTATCCGAACCGCAGCAGCAGAATCGGGTATTGACAAAAAAATTAGCCGGTTACCGGATGAATATGATACGCTTCTTGGCCGCTGGTTCAAAAACGGCGAGGAATTGAGTATTGGTCAATGGCAGATGCTCGCAATTTCCAGAGCGTTTTTCAGGGATGCCGAAATTGTTGTTCTGGACGAACCGTCCAGCGCGCTTGATCCTGAGGCTGAAAAAAAATTATTTGTTTCGTTAAGGCGGTTAATGCAAAATCGTTCGGCCCTGATAATCAGTCATCGCTATTCAACTGTCCGGCAGGCAGACAGGATACTGGTCATGGATCAAGGCAGGATCATAGAACAGGGCAGCCATGACGACTTGATGGGGCTTAACGGAGAATATGCCCGCCTTTACAATACGCAGGCAAAGGGATATACCACGATAAAAGAGGACGTCAATTGAAAAAAAGAAGCTGTAACAGATTTTATATTCCAGGGGCCACGCTTCACTATCGGGAATCGTCTTTTTTTTTCTTAAAAGGAAAATTCACACAAGACTATTTTCCTGTGATCAATTTGAGTAAGGGCGGGGCAAAATTTTTATCCAACAAGCGACTGACGCCTGGAAAGGATCTTTTAATCAGACTGAATATTCCCGGCCAGGAAAATTCATATGAGATTATGGCCGATGTCCGGTGGATATCAAGGAATCCGGAACAAAGTTACAAATACCAGACGGGAATATCATTCAAATCCTTTGGTAACGGCAGGAAAAAAAATTCTAAAAAAATTCTGGATTTTCTTACAAACCTTGAAAATTCAGCCGGGCAGTTGGAAAGTCCGGTTGAAAACCTCGCACAAAGACACTAAGACACAAAGATTTTTATTCGACTTGGTGTACCTTTGTGTCTTTGAGGCTTTGTGTGAGAATAAAATTAGAATCGCTGTGATATAATCTAATCAAATTAAGGTATTTTTATTGAGTAGCTGCATACGAGGAAATAAAAACAAATTATATTTATACATTAAATAAAGGAGGTAGAATGAAATACCTTGTGTCAATCCTGACAGCTGCGTTGTTGACAGCAGTATGCTGCACCATCGGTACAGCCCAGACCACAAGTGAAGAAGATCAACCCTGGCATCTGGCCTTTGCAGCTGATCTTGCTAAAATTGCCGATCCCCAGAAAACCGATGGACTTGGGTATACCCTGACTGAAGAAGAGGCACTGGATCAGGCCATTGAAAAGGCGATCAGCAACGAAGCACCTGCCTGCCAGGTGGCAAAATTGGCAGTTGGGATGAATTTTAATCCCTATTCCGTGCTTTCCGGCATTTTTAAATCCGGTGGAAAAATTGACCTGGACCAGTTGTGTATGTGTGCAACTGAGATCGGTGACAGTAATCCATTGCTCAGAGATCTTAATCTTGATGATGTCCCCATTGACAAAACGGTAATGAAACAGGCCGCCGATGATGCTGTTGCCGCCAATCTGCTCACCCAGGACGAAGTTTCCCAGGCCCAGTGCCTGACCGATCAGGGCCTGGCATTTACCGAGCCAATCACTCCCTTTGAACGGAATGATCCTGCTGACGAAGACCCCGATTATTCGCCCTAATATCTAAATTCATTTTTACGCTTTTCCAATTCAACCATAAAAACCCTGCATTCATAAACAACAGGGTTTTTATGGTTGACACATTCATGTAGTTCCATTAAGCAATGCTTGAGCAAACCTCTTTTTCTCTATTAAATACTAAGGTGAAACCATGATGAAAAACTTCTTGGGATTTTTATGCGTGTCAATTTTCATATTGGGACTATCCGGGCCGGTTCTTTATGCCGAAGATATTCCTACCGGACAATCCGACACTGTGCCGGCAGGCCGGAGTGAGTCTATTCCCACCGGCCAGACCGAAGGAGAGTCAGAAGAAGGTCAGGGGATTACTTCCGATATTTTCGGGCAGGAAGGCGGAATTTTCCATCCCTATATTATTATCGAAGAAAAATGGACGGACAACCTGTTCACCACACAGTCCGATGAGAAATCCGATTTTGTGACAACCATCGCACCGGGGATCTGGCTGGCATACCCTGCCAACCGTGAAAAACTGTTGGCACTGGACACCACAACAACCGCATCCGGCGGCATGAAATTGAGCAGAATCAAGCCCGAAGCGCTGAGGCGTTTCCAGACCTACTTTTTGTACTCTCCTGAAGCCGAGTTGTATGCCGATCATTCAGATCATAACCATTTTAATCACAATGCCCAGGCATTGTTCCAGTATAACCTGAATAACGGACTTTCTTTTGATATCATAGATATATTTAAGGACAGAGAAGATATTTCCGATGACGGTACCACCGATACCCTTTACCGGTATAGGAGCAACCTGGTTGACGTCATCACTACCTACGATCCTTCTGACAAACTGACCCTGAGATTTGATTATTCCAATTATTATCTTGATTATGACGAGGATGTTAACGATTACCGGAACAGAATGGATAATAAGTTTGACTTTTACTTATTTTACAAATTTACACCTAAAACATCTGTATTTACCCAGTACGCCCATACTATTATCGATTATGACGATAACGACGACTACGATAATAACGAAAATAAATACTTTGCCGGTATAAACTGGGACATGACGACTAAATCCCGCGGCCGGTTTAAAGTGGGTTACATGGAAAAAGATTTTGACGGATCCGATGTCGACAGTGAAGACGGATTCTCCTTTGAACTCCAGGCACAGCACAATTTTTCAGCCAAACGGGCCATCCAGGCCAATGCCTACAGGATGTTCAACGAGTCTGACACGGCATCTGCATCCAGTTATTACAATACCGGCATTGATGTGGGATTGATGCAAAAATTCACCGAAAAAATCTCCGGGACCTTGAATATAATTTATGAACAACGTGAATACAACGAAAGTGACCGGGAGGACGATTACTTCAGAATCGGTCCTGCGATGCGGTGGACACCCAGGGAATGGATCTTTTTTGACCTTGCATACTACTGGACCGATAAAGATTCAAATGACGATTTTTACGATTACACCAGCAACACGGTTATACTCAGGTTAACCATGACCCTTTAAAAAATGAATATGATGAATCTCTTACAGCGGTTTGTTTTTGTCTTTTTGGTTGCGCTGATTCCCACGACTGCATCTGCCCAGGATTATAGAGTCGGGGAGGGGGACATACTTGAAATCAGTGTATATGAAAATGAAGATCTGGATACAACATCACGTGTGTCATCCGGGGGGACCATCCGGGTACCCTTGATCGGTGAAATCAGCGTTGCGGACATGACTGTATCCCAGGTGTCCACCTCTATTGAAAAAATGCTGGCCGACGGGTATTTGGTCTCCCCCCAGGTAGACGTGTTTATCAAAGAGCATCGAAGCAAACAGGCGGTGATCCTGGGCCAGATCCGAACACCCGGCCAATATGAGGTACGGGGCCAGGTCACGTTGCTTGAGTTTATATCCACGGCCGGAGGACTGACTGATGATGCCGGGAACACGGTAATCATTAAACGAACGGGCAAGGGTGAAAACCCAAAAAACAAAATTGTCATTGATCTTGAGGATCTCATTGAAAAGGGGGACACCTCTTTGAATATCAATATCCAGGATAATGACTCAATTTATATCTCCGAGGCAAAAACCTATTACGTATCAGGGGAAGTGAACAAGCCTGATTCCTACAAATATGAAACCGATGTGACGGTGATCAAGGCGGTAACCATGGCGGGTGGTTTCTCCAAAATTGCCGCCAAAAATAAAGTCAGGATTATTCGTACCGTTAACGGGGAAAAGAAAATTTTTGAACGGGTGAACATGGACGAACCTGTGCTTCCCGATGATGTTATCGTTGTTCCCGAAAGCTTGTGGTAATCCCCCCTCCCCAATACCCTGACAGGTACAACAAACAATGAAGGATGTGAGTTGTGGGTATTGAGTTATGAGGAAAACAGCTTGTTTTAAATCTCACTACTCAAAACTCAAAACTTTTATAAAAACATGACAGATAATATTCAGGAAAAAGAAATTCATCTCAAGGACTATCTAAGGGTCCTTAAAAAGCGCCGTGGCACCATTATTACCTTTTTTATACTTACATTTGTAACGGTGGTCATTGCAACGTATACGGCCACGCCCATGTTCAGAGCCGACACCAAGGTCATGATCGAAAGGGATACCAGCGCAGGCCTGACGTCGGCATACCGGTATACCCCCTATGATCCGGAATTTCTGGAAACCCAATACCAGCTTATCAAGAGTGCGGCTGTGGTGGAAAAAGTGGTTCATAATCTGGGGCCTGAAAAATTTTATGATCTTATCTTTAAACCCGATGAAAATTCTTCTTTTTTTTCAATTGCCAAAGCCTGGGTTAAAGATCGGATTGTCGATATCAAAGATGTATTAGGAATTGACCGTCTGCTCAGCTCAGATGATGAACAGCTTTCCGGCGAATCCGGGATGGAGTCAGTTCCCCTGACCAAGGCTGAGCAACTGGAAGATGTCATTAAGGCAGGGATTTCAGCTGAGCCTGTATCCAACTCCCGGGTGGTACAGATCAGTTTTATGTCCGACAATCCTGCCGTGGCCACCAAGATTATTAATTCCGTTGCCCAGGCCTATATTGAAGAACTGGTGGAAATGCAGATGGAGGTGTCCGGGCACAGTATCGGTTGGATGGAGAAAAAAGCCGATCTTCAGAGAAAGAACCTGGAAGAGTCCGAACGGATTCTCCATGCCTATAAAAAAGAACACGATATCATCACCATTGAAGACAAATTGACGGTGCTGCCCGAAAGACTCTCAGATCTGTCCAGAAAAATGACCCAGGCTGAAACAGCAAGAAAAGAACTTGAATCTGTTTACAGCCAGGTAAAAAACATTTCCAGAGATAAGTTGGAAACCATCCCTGCCATTGTGGAAAACACGTCGGTGGATTCCATCAACAGGGCTATTCTTGTTGCTGAACAAAAAATTTCCGAATTGTCGAAAAAATACGGTCATAAACATCCCAGGATGATTACGGCAAAAAACGAACTGGCTGATCTTAAAAAAAAGAAATACAAAGAGCTGGACAAGGCCGTGCAGACCATTAAAAACCAGTACCAGCTTGCCAGATCCAATGAAAAAAGCTTAAAAGAACTTTTGGATCAGACCAAATTCCAGACATCACAACTTGGGGAAAAGTCCATTCAGCTTGAAATTCTGAAAAGAAAGGTTGAAACCAACCGCTTTCTTTACGATGCGCTGATCAAAAAGATGAAAGAAAAAGGAATCACCGAGCAGAGTCAGTCTGTCAATGTCTGGGTGATTGAAAAGGCAAGGGTCCCTGAATTTCCGGCAACGCCCAATAAGAAAAGAAACATTCTTCTGGGGATTATTTTAGGGCTTTTCGGTGGGATTGGTCTTGCCTTTTTCCTGGAATACCTTGATACCACCATTAAAACACCTGAAGATGTTGAAGAAAAATTTAATATTCCTGTTATTGCAACAGTGGATCTTTTCAAAAACAAGAGCAAAACCATTGTCGAACATGTGCTTGATGATCCGCCTTCCATGGTGTCGGAAAATTTTAAAGCCATGCGGACATCTATTCTTCTTTCTTCAGCAGACCATCCCCCTAAAACCATACTGATCACATCCATGACCTCGGGTGAGGGCAAGTCTTCTGTCTGCTCCTGCCTGGCATCGGCCATTGCCCAGACCGGTAAAAAGGTGTTGGTGATTGACGCTGATATGCGACGGCCCACCCAGGATAAAAATTTCGGGGTGGAGAATTCAACCGGATTAAGTTCGCTGCTTGCCGGCATGGATCTGTCAGGAGAAAAGTTGATCAACAGGGAAGTTGATTCCACCGGGCTCATTGACGTCATTACTTCCGGTCCCATCCCGCCCAACCCTTCTGAGCTGCTGAGTTCTGCTAAGGCCGGGGCACTGATGGATGAGGCTGCCGATCCCTATGATTTTATCATTGTGGACACACCGCCCATAGCCAGTGTCACCGATCCTTTGATCATGAGCCGGCATGTGGACGGAGTGATTATTGTAACCTGGGCCGGGAAAACCAATTATGAATTGATGGGAAAAGGAATAAGGCAGCTCAAGGATGTCTCCGCTCCGATCACAGGTGTTGTGCTTAACCGCTTCAGTGCTAAAAAGAGTGGATATTATTATAATTACGGAGATTACTACTACGCGTCGGAATCCTGAGACTCGATGATCAAGTTTTTGTTAATTTGTCCAACCTCGGCGTTGGAAACAATTTTTAATCCTCAAAATATATTGTATATTCCTCCGGTTAAAAATTGTTTCCGCCTGGAATTTGAACAAATTCCCTAAAAACTTGATGATCGAGTAAGACGATTCCTGAAGATTTGATTTGAAAACAGCACGTTTTTCCATTTTTTTTCTGATTTTTTTTACTCCTCTGGCCTTTGGTACCAAGGCTGCCTGGTCATACGGGATCATGGAGGGGATGATCGGTGCAGGGCTGTTGTTTTTTGCCCTGGCCGTGATTAAAAAACAGGCGCAACCGGTTGAGGTACCGGCACTTGTGCCCCTGCTTATGTTCCTGATGTATATCCTGTTACAGGTGGTGCCCCTGCCGCCCGGACTGGTCAAATTTCTTTCTCCCCATGCCTACACCATCCATTCCAGGGCGTATGAACTCTTTGATACCCAGGGGTGGATGACCCTTTCCATTCATCCCCAGGCCACAGTATTCCAGTTTTTCCGATATGCCGCCTATACCGCGTTTTACGTCCTTACCATCCAGGTATTAAAAGAAAAGAGGTCACTTCAGTCCATTGCTTTATCCATTGCACTATACGGCGGACTTCTGGCCTTATCATCCATCCTACAACTTTACCTGACCGAGGATATGGCCCTTTGGTTCTGGTATACCCCGGAAAATTCCATGGTAATGGGGCCCTACAGCAACCATAACCATTATGCCGGGCTCATGGAAATGATTTTTCCCCTGGTGCTTGGGCTGTTCTTTTTTTACCGGCCCCGAATCGGGGAGACCTCTTTTATCCGGGGGATCATTGAAATTCTGAACCAGGAAAAGGCTAATATTCATATTCTTATCGGGGCCTCGGCTTTACTGGTTATTGTTTCTATCTTTGTCAGCCTGTCCCGGGGGGCCATAATTTCTACCTGCCTTGCCTTATTCGTATTTTCCTTTTTACTTTTAAAGCGTAAAACCAACCGGAGAAACAGCCTGTTGATCATCGGTGTGATTATGGTTGTTGCCCTTACCATGGGATGGTTTGGGTGGGATCAGGTGTTTGAGCGGTTTGCCAAGATGAAAAACCCCGAAGGGGTTCTATATAATACCCGGCTGGAATTCTGGAAGGATAGTCTTCAGATTATAAAGGACTTTTTTCTGACAGGAGCCGGTTTTGGCGGGTTTGTTCATATCTATCCACCGTATAAGAGCCTGATTGACAACCGGGTACTTAACTTTGCCCATAATGATTATATTCAATTGCTGGTTGAAGGCGGAATTCTTGGATTTTCAATCATTGCCGTTTTCATGGCTGTCTTCTTTTTCAAATCCTTCAAAGCATTTTCAAAACGGCGGGACGCCTTTTGTGTCTATCTTTATATAGGCAGTATCACCGGGATGGTCTCCATCCTTTTTCACAGTTTTACGGATTTTAATCTGCATATTGGAGCCAACGGCCTGTGGTTTGCTTTTTTGGCCGGACTTGCGGTTTCCGCCGCCAATACCAATATCCGGCGAAAGCAGAGCAGCACCAGACTGGTTCCTGTTGAGGGAATCTTTAAGCGCCGGTTACTTATCGGGGTATCCATGGGGTTTGCGGTTACCGTGTTCGTTTTCCAGGTCTCTCATCTGGGCGGTGCCTTTTATCTGGCCCATATCAAAGATAAAGTGATCACATCAGAAACCAGTCAGACCGAACTGGATGCCATCCAATCCATTGCACGGACGGCTTCGGCATTTGATCCGCTGCTGTCACGGTCCAGGTATTTTGAAGCGGTTACCGCTATCCGCAAAAATAAATTGGATCAGGCTGAAGTCTTGTTCAGAACCGCAATCAGCCTGGCGCCTTTAAATTCATGGTATTTGATGCGGTTCGGACGGTTTGCCGCCCGTAATGGCCGGCCGGAAAACGCTGAAACTGCATTTTCCCTGGCCGTAAAATACCGGCCGACCCTGGCGGTATACACCCTGCAGTATGGGACCTGGCTGCTGTCAACAAACCGGATTGATCAAGGGCTTGCACTTTTAAAGACCACCCTTGAGCTTGATGATCAATATTCGGATACGGTCATTCGAACCCTTCTTGTGGCCAATGTAGACAAAGAAAAAATCTTGACGGCTATTCCAAGAACCCCCGGACCTATGTTTGCCTATGCAGACTTCTTATATACCGTTGGACAGCAGATTCAAGGCGAGGAAATTTACAGGGATATGCTGGCCATTCTGGGAGAGATTGATAATCCCAAGATATCGCATTACTGGCGGGTATATCGATTTTTTATCCGCCAAAAAAATATTAAAGATGCCGTGGCGACCATGGAGCAAGCTGAAATCGCAATACCCGATTATCCTGGTTTTAAGATTGCGTTGGGCGATTTATACCGGCGTCAGGGGATTTTGTTCAAGGCCCGGGAAAAGTATGAGCAGGCGCTATATATTGATCTTAAGAATAAAAAAGCGCGTCAGCGCCTGAAGAGAATGGATGCTCAATCGCTGTAAGGGAAGATCAACAATGACGAAAAAATTGAATTTGCAGTTTGGGGTTATCTTCATGTTATCCACACTTTGGACGGCTGTCGACGGATATGCCAGTACCTATTATCTCTGGGATGACTGGGGAGGCACCTGGGCCGATGCGGATAAAACATCTCAAATTGATGAGGACGATAAGATGTGCTGGGCTGCAGCGGCATCAAATATCCTTGAGTGGACCGGCTGGGGAAATGTTGTTGGGGACACTGATCAGATATTTGAATATTTCCAAGATAAGTGGAGTAATGCGGGCGGATTGTCTTACTATGGCTGGCAATGGTGGTTTACAGGTGACAATTATCACCAGGGAGACACCGGCTGGGCCCAGGAAACAGAAAATGGCGGCGGTTTCTGGAGTTCTGAGTATGATTTTGATAACTTCATAGCGTTCACCAGCAATGATGAATATGCCATGAACTGGGCTGCTTTTTTTTTAGAAAACGGATACGGTACGGTACTTAGCCTGACAAATGATATAACCGATGCCAAACATGCCATCACCCTGTGGGGGTATGGCGTTGACGACAGTAACATCTGGATTGAAATCACCGATTCAGACGACAGATTTTATGGGCTGTCTCAGTACAGCATAAGTCAGACAAGCGACAGATGGGAGTTACAATATTACAACAACGAAGACGGCTGGTATATTTCTTCAGTTCAGGGGCTGGCTGCGTCTCCGGCTCCCGAACCGAGTAATTTTTTTCTGTTTGGATTGGCTTTGATTACAGGTGCCGGCTTTTTAAGGCGGGCAGAGCAAGTGACTTAATCGTTTATGTGCTTTTCCACGTATTGGGCCATAACCTCATGAATCCGCTGGGGGGGAGAGACTTTAAAATAATTTTCAACCACCACATGTCCGATTTCGTGGCAGGTAACTCTAAGCCGCCCGTTGTTTGAGGAGTAAAATACCCGGTTCAGCCGGGGGGAATAAAAGGCAATATAATTCACATCTACGTTGTAAATCCGCTTAAAGGCACGGGCAACTTCATCTGTACCAGGCAGGATTTTAATTGAATACTTGAGGGGTCTTGGATACATATCCAAGACCCTCATTGCTTTTTCTGTGATGACATTTATTTTTGCAACGACTTCCTGCTCGACGGTATCGGTTTTATATCGCCTGACCTGGGACCGCAGTCGCCCACCAACGTATAACTTTTTGTTATATCGCCTGAGATCCTCAGGGTTATCATAAATAATTGTTGCATATTTGCTCCTGAGTTCATAGGCAGTACAGGGCGACAGCAGGCCGTCTGCCTGCATCACCACAACGCTCAAAATAACTGCTGCTATAAACCGCATTGTGAAATCAACCTTTCACTTGGCTGCCGTCTGTATATTCTTTAACTGCGACTTCAATCTCTTTGCGGTTGCTTTCAATGTGTTCCACCAGTTTTAAAATATCTTCGCGACGATCCGTTTCTAATCCCGCCTTTATCTTTTCGGCAGACATACCGATACCGGCGTTTAGGTCCTGTATCCGGTTCAGATTCTGCAACAGTTTTGAATTAAACAAATTTATCTTTTCAGCCAGCTCTTTTCCCTCATCCTTTTCCCTTAAACCAATCTTAACGGAAAGATCTCCTTTACTCATTTCATCAACAGTTTTTTCAAACCTGTAAAAAGGACCGGCCACACGATGGGTCAGTCTCATGGTGATAAAGCAGATAACAATGCCTCCCAGAAGGATAAACAGCCACTGGGCGCTCAAAATCTTTTTAAAAAGAATCCCAGGCGTAGTACCCAGCTGCAGGTGATAATTTTCATAAACAATGGACAGGGTGTTTGAAGAAAAAAAACTGAAAATGGCAATAAAAAGAATGCTTCCCAGGGTTAAAAGAATAAAGTAGTTGAAAATAAATTTCCCTTGAAGCTCTTTGTTTACAAAATATAGTTTGCGTTTATAAGGGGTTGGGTGATTCATTTTTCCCTCCAGATTTCTGCGTTCGCTTTTAATTCCCGTGCCCAGTCGGCCATGAGTTGTTCCTGTTTATAACCGGCGATAAAATTCTTGATCTGTTCAACATCAGTTTCACCTGCCTTTTGGGAGTCAATGGGGATGATCTGATCGATACGGTATGACAGAACACCCATACCCGATTCAACAGGCGGGGACATCTCTCCTTTCGTCAGGTTTAAAAGAACAAACTTCAGCTCATCTGAAAGATCCACAAAATCGGCATCTATTTTTTGCGGTGTCTGGGATACGCCGCTTGCCGCTTCGTTCAATGATTTATAACCAAACTTTGAGATGATCAGGCGGCTTGCCGATAAAATTTTGTATTTTTGAATTTCATTATCGGACACGCTCACCTTAAGGGACGCAAGTTTCCTGTCCACTAAAATTTTGATCAAGGACTGCTCGTAATATTGCTGGACAGCCTGGCGGAATAATTCTTCTTTGTGGATGTCCTTGTTGATGGCTTCCTGAATAAGAAGTTGTTCATCAATCAGGGAATCAATGTATTCATCACGGGTCATGTAGTAAGGTTTTAATTTAAGCCGTGTTTCAAGTTCGGATTCGGAAATGATTCTGTCGTTGATCACAACCGCCGGCTTGGATATTTCAACCGTTGTATTGAACACACCGTATGCGGCAAAAAGGGAAACCAGGACAATTATCCCGCCGATATAATAAAGGTATCTCATAATTTTGAATCCTTGATTTATTTAGTGGTTGAACGAAAAATCACCCACCTGCGGCGTTGCATCCGGGCAACTTTTCGTCCGCCTTGTACTCAACAAAATTTTGAAGTTTTCGCTCAGACACTATTTATCAACAATCAGACGACCGGTGTTTGTTTCGACCTGGATGCACCTGTCATCATAAAGTCTGACCATACTATAGTCTTTAACATTTGTTATTTCAAGGTCGGGCAAGCCTTGGGTTTTCAACCATTTTCGTATAATGGGAAGCTGGTCCGGGTCACTTGCCCGGGCAGTGAAAATCTTAACCCGTGTACCCTTGTCGATCAATTCCTTTAACAGGGTCATCATTGCCGGTACAGGTTCACCAACGGTTTCAACAGAGGAATGCGTTTCATGAAACGCAAGGGTACCATCAAGATCCATACCGATCCATGGTTCTATACCACGATTGTTTCCTTCCGGACTGCGCCGCGGAGCAATGGTATATTCCTTTGATGCTTCTTCACCGGCTTTTTTAAGATATTCTTTAATGGATTTGAACATAGAAAATTGCAGTATCAAATAATAATCGTAAATACAAATTTTATTAGGCCTAAATATGATATTAATAAAACAAATATTGTAAAATCAATGTCAACAGGACTTGCGTACTTATGTAATCATATCGTATTGTTTTGCAGCATATTTTTAATGGACTGGAGTACTTATTTAAGCCATGAAAACACTTCACCTCATCCGTCATGCCAAATCCAGCTGGAAGGACGCAAGCCTTGCAGATATTGACAGGCCTCTGGCCCCCAGGGGTATCCGGGCATGCGCTGTCATGGCGCATGAAATTGCAAAAGCAGGCTGTGACTTCTCCAATGTTTTCACAAGTCCTGCCGCCCGGGCCAGGGAAACCATAGAAAGGATTGCCGGCAATCTGAAAGGGATCGCTTTTACCTGGACCGTGGCAGACAAACTATACACCTATAGCGCCCACGATCTTTTGGAATTCTGCCGGGACGATCTGCCCACCAACATTAACCAAGCTGTTATTGTGGGACATAATCCCGCATTTCATGACTTTTGCAACCGGGTAGGAGACACAACCATACAAAAGCTGCCCACCTGCGCCTATGCCCGGCTGGAACTGGATGCGGATTCCTGGACAGACATCGGTTTGCGCAGGATGCGGCTCACCGCGTTTTTAACCCCAAAAATGTTCCGGTAATGGCAATCGCCCAAAATAGAGACCGGGATAGTGATCAGGATAGAATCCGGGAATCGGGCGGGATTCCTGCAACCGCACCCACGAATCTGCCTGCCGCCCTCCCCTTTGACCTCAAGGATTATCTGTCCAATTCCCTGATCATTGATTTTGAAGCCACACCCGATGGTACGGTGTTTCACATCGGTGCCGTATTTAACGGTCTGGTTTTCAATGAAGAGAGCATTTCAAGTCCAGCCCCGGTACTCCAGCGGCTTTCCCTGTTTGCACAAGGTGCAAAATATATCCTCGGGCACAATATTATCAAGCATGACCTGGCCCTGGCCAAAGCCCATTGCCCGGATGCCGGAATTCTGTCTTTGATCCCCATAGACACCTTGGTGCTTTCTCCCCTGGCCTTTCCGGAAAACCCTTACCACCGGCTCATTAAAGGCTATAAACTTTTAAGCGCATCACGGAATAATCCTGTAGCCGATGCAAAGCTTTCCATGGTGCTGTTTGAAGATCAACTGGCAGCGTTTCTTCTTTTAAAACAGAACCAATCCGGACTCATTGCTTTTTTTGCATGGGCATTTGACCTGCCTGCAGGAACGTTTTTAGGGATCCGTCAGCTTTTTGAACGTCTTGGCTGCGAAAAACCCGATGAAAGCCGCGCGCGGGATCTGTTTTTAAATTTGTGCCGGGACCGGGGCTGTGCCACGGCGGCCCGGGAAATCTGGGAAGAAATCAATAAGGCCCCGCACAGGAAACCGGAACTTGCCTACCTGGTTTCCTGGCTGCGGGTGGCTGGCGGCAACTCCGTTCTTCCCGGCTGGGTACTCCATGAATTTGACGGCATCGCAGATCTGGTTTTAAGACTTCGGATGGCCTGCGGGAACGACACTTGCAGCTATTGCACACAACACAACAATCCGGAACATCTTTTAAATAAATATTTTGGTTTCAACGCCTACCGGACCATGCCCGACGGCCGGATGCTCCAGCGGGAAATCGTATCCGCCTCCCTTTCCGGCCGCCACCATCTGGCCATCCTGCCCACGGGCGGCGGCAAATCCATCTGCTACCAGATTCCGGCACTTCACCGGTACGAACGTACCGGGGCGCTCACCATCATCATTTCGCCGCTCAAGGCGCTGATGAAGGACCAGGTGGACAACCTCAATCATGCCACCGGCACCCAGGCAGCCGCCGCCATCAACGGCAGTTTGACCCTTCCCGAACGAGGAGCCGTGGTGGAGAAGGTGCGGTTAGGCGACATCGGGCTTTTGTACATCTCTCCTGAACAGCTGCGAAACAAAAGCGTGGTGGAGCTGATCGCCTCCCGCCAAGTGGGCTGCTGGATCTTTGACGAAGCACACTGCCTGTCAAAATGGGGACATGACTTCAGGCCCGACTACCTGCACGTGGCAGACCTCATTGCCGACCAGAAAAAACAAACAGGACGAATGCCGGTGATCGGAGCCTTCACAGCCACGGCCAAAAAAGATGTTAAAGAAGAAATCCGCCAACATTTTAATGAGAAACTCGGCCTTGACCTGGACACCTTTGAAGGGGGTGTAGACCGGGACAACCTTCACTTTTACGTCTATCCCGTCACAACCGCTGAAAAATACGATGTCATTGCCCGCACCCTTCACGACAATTTGTCGGAAACAAAGGGCAGCGCCATTGTCTATTGCGCATCCCGGAAAAGCACAGAGGCGTTAAGCCAATTTCTCAACGAGCACGGCATTGTCTGCCAGGCATTCCATGCAGGCCGCACCGAACCGGACAAGCGCAATATTCAAGATGACTTTTTATCAGGTACCATCCCGGTGATCTGCGCCACCAACGCCTTTGGCATGGGCATCGACAAAAAGGATATCCGGCTGGTCATCCATGCGGATATCCCGGGTTCCCTTGAAAACTATCTTCAGGAAGCCGGCAGGGCCGGACGGGACCAGGACCTTGCCGACTGCATCCTTCTTTATGAAGAGGATGACATTGACAACCAGTTCTCCTTGAATGCCTATTCAAAACTCTCTTTGCAGGATATCAAAAAAATCCTCAAGGTGTTAAAGGACCGGGGCAAAAAATCGCCTGAAATCGTGATTACCCCGGCAGAAATCCTTCGCCTGGCAGGATATGAGCATATGGGCGGCGATGATCAAAGGGCCAGGATTGCCGTGGCCTGGCTGGAGAGACGGGGCTTTATCCGACGCGATTTCAACCGCACCCTGTTTTTCAAGGGTGTGCCTTTGGTGAAAAGCCTGGATGAGGCAGAAAATAAACTTAAAACGCTCAACCTGTCCCGAACCGTTCAGTCGGTATATATGACGCTGTTGCAGACCCTTTTCAACGAAAATAAAAACGCCCTGATCTCGGCGGATATGCTGTGCGAGGCATTAAGCCCCATTGAAAACCTGCCGGAGAAATACCTGGACCCGCGCACCATCATAAATGAGCTGAACAACATGGCCAATGCAGGACTCATCCGGGAAGGATCGGTGATGACCGCCTTTATCCGGCCCAAGGGCCGGAACAGCGCCGGGGATCTGTTGGATCTTTTTACCCGCATGGAAAAAACCATGGCCGACCTGATGGCCGAGCTCTCCCCGGAATCCACTGCGGACAAAGCCGACCTGATCAACCTGCGCCTGGTCGCCCAGCGTCTCAAGGACAAGGGTTTTGAAACCGCTACCACGGATATCTGCACCACCTTGCTGCACATCATGGCTGGCGACCAGGGAGAGTCCGGTGGTAAAAGTCTGAAAATCGCCGGTAAAAAAGGCGCGGAACAGCAACGGATCTTTGTCAATGTGCCCTGGCAGATTTTAAAAGAACGCATGGACCTGCGCCACCGGTGTGCCCGGGTGTGCATTGACACCATCATCAAACATCTTGAATCGGACCTTAAAGCCGCCCGCAAAGAGATCCTGGGCCAATTTTTCCTCTCGGACATCATCCAGGCCATGACCCAAGACATTTTTCTGTCCGGGTTCAAGGAAAACAGCAGCAGGCTGGTAGAAAAAAGTTTGCTGTTTCTGCACGACACCAAGGTGATCACCCTTCAAAACGGTCTGGGGGTATTCCGCCAGGCATTTACCCTGTCCATGGAAGAGGCCGCCCTGCCCCGGCAGTACACCCGTGGGGATTACGAACCCTTGTCCCAGCACTATGATCAGAAAAATGTCCAGGTGCATGTCATGGAGAAATATGCCGAATTCGGCATGGAAAAAATCCGCAGCGCCCTGGACTTTGTCCGGGACTATTTTCAACACTCTCATGATAAATTCATCCGCCAATACTTTCCCGGCCAGAAGAAAATCATCACCACGGCCATGACGGCCAAAGCCTATGCAGATATTATCCAAAGCCTGGTTAATAAGGTACAGGAAGCCATTGTGGCCGCCCCGGAAAACAAAAATCTGCTGGTGTTGGCAGGCCCAGGCTCGGGAAAAACCCGAACAATCGTCCACCGGTGTGCCTGGCTGATCAAGGCACGCTCAATCAACCCGGAAAGTATTCTTGTCCTGTGCTTCAACCACGGCACCATGATTGAACTTCGGCGCAGAATCAAAGCCTTGACCGGAAAACGAAGCGCCCGGGTAACGGCCATGACCTTCCACGGTCTTGCCATGCGTATCACGGGCCGCTGCCTGCTGGACCCGCAAAGTGGACAAAATCAGAACCGGGAAGTTAATTTCGATAAAGTAATTGACGAAGCCGTTGAGATTCTTGAAGGCAAAAGGCAAATCCCCGGTGTGGACACGGATCAGGCCCGGCAGTACCTGCTGGCCCGGTACCGTTATATCCTGGTGGATGAATACCAGGACATAGACGCACGCCAGTACCGATTTATTACGGCACTCACCGGCCGGCTGGCAGCCGACGACGATGCCAAAATCGCCATCATGGCCGTGGGGGATGATGACCAGAGCATTTATGGATTCAGAGATGCCAACGTCAAATTCATCCACCGGTTCAAAGAAGATTACAAGGCCCGGGAATTTTATCTCACTGAAAACTATCGTTGCCCCCACCCGGTGATCGAAGCCTCCAATGATCTGATCGCCAAAAACAGGCAGCGCATGAAAACCCAATCACGGTGTCGGATCAATGACAAGCGGAAACACCTGGCCCTGGCCCCTGACAAGACGCCTGAAAAAGAGCGGGTGGACATGGTCTGCTGCCGGGATATCCAAAGCCAGGCCGTATATGCAGCGGACTGTATTAAAAGACTTTTGGATCAGGAAAACACAACGCCCCAAGACATTGCCGTGATCTCCCGCCAGGGCATTGGATTTCCCGCCCTTGTGGCGCTTCGCATGGCCATGGCAAGGCTCAAGATTCCCATAAGTTACAGTCTTACATCCAGCCCTGGGTTTCCGCTGTTCAAAATCCGGGAATTTCAGGAAACCTTACATTTTTTAAATGAACACAAACATGAAAGCATGACCCCAGATGCCTTAAAAAAAGAGGTGATGGATCTGTTTGAAAATAAATCTCCATGGACGACGCAGGTCCGGGGGATTTTAAATGATTTTTATTCTGTCATCAGCAGCACAGAAATTTCGGTTGCCCAGGCACGGGAATTTTTTCTATGCGCATTGATAGAGGAAAGGCAGGCCCGGAGAACCGGCACAGGCGTTTTTACCGGAACGGTCCACAGCATCAAGGGCATGGAGTTTAAATATGTGTTTATCCTGGACAACGGCTGGAAAAAAAACGACATCGAAGAGGAGCGCCGCCTTTACTATGTGGGCATGACCCGGGCCATGAAACATTTAACCCTTTTTGCAGTTCAAAATTCCGGCAACCCGCACACCGCCGTTCTTGCCCCCCACCCCTTTGTCTGCTGCAAGCAAGCACCAAAAGCTGAAATAACAGGCTTTTCAAAAGATGTAACCATCTCAATCCTTGGCATGGAGGATCTATATATCTCTTTCCCCCAACGGTTTTCCCGGGATCACCCCATCCATGAACACCTAACCGCCCTTAAAGCAGGAGACCGTATATTTCTGGAAAGAGACGGTGCCTACATCCGCATCCTCAACCCGAACCGCGAATGTGTGGGCAGCCTCTCCCGGAAAGGCATTGAAAAATGGAAACACCGCCTGCCCGGCATCATCAATGCCCGGGTGTTAGGGGTGGTCATCCGCCATGCCGATGAAAATGAATTACCGCAGAAAACCCAAACAGACATTGAACAATGGTACCTGCCCATTGTGGAGATCCTTCACAGGAATTGTTCTCATTAACAAAATTTTTGTCGCAGGCCCTATTTATGCAGCTGAAATTTCATATTTTAAATCTACCTCTCTCAACATGCCTTGAAGGACCAATCGTATCAAAAAATTTGATTTTTACGTTATTTTAACGTAAAATAGTTATTATGAATCAAGTGATTTTGCACAGAAAAGCGGAAAAACAGTTAAAGAAGATCCCTTCCTATATCAGAATCAATTTTCAAATATGGGTCCGGGACGTGGAGTCAAACGGGATTACAAGCGCACGGACGGTTCCTGGGTATCATGACGAACCTTTGAAAGGGCAAAGAATCGGGCAAAGGTCCATAAGATTGTCAAAGTCGTACAGAGCCATATACATTGAACATAATGATGATATTATCATTGAAGTAATAGAGGTTAACAAGCATGAATATTAAAGAAACGCTTACCGCAAAATTGGAAAAAGAATATGGGCAGCTCACTTTTGGCCGTGCTCTCTGGGCATACCGGAAAGGCGAAGAAATGACCCAAACAGAACTATCACAGGTTTTGGGCATATCCTCATCAAGCCTTTGTGATTTGGAAAAAGGGCGAACCATTCCCACCGTTCGACGGGCCGCCAGAATCGCAAAACAGATAGGACAATCAGAAAAGGTTTGGGTGCAATTGGCTGTTCAGGATTCTTTCGTTGATGCAGGGCTAAATTATAAAATTTCCGTGGCCTAAAAAAGCCCCAGGTTTATTTAACCGGAGGAATATAAAATATATTTTGAGGATTAAAAATTGTTTCCAACGCCGAATTTGGGCAAATTAACAAAAATTTGATCATCAAGTTTCAGGTTCATCTTGTCAGATTCAAGGCGTCAAGGCATGGGATCAAAATGAAGGGATAGCCCGACGCCGGTATCTTTCAACGGTGCCACCCCGACCAGGGCAACCTTTGAGTTAAGATCCGTGCAGTGGCAAGCATGAAGCGCCAGGGGCGTGATCTGCCTGAAATAATCCAAGGTTTTTTCCATCTGGAAGGCCGGCGGATTGAGCAGATGGAAACCGCCGATGATGTCTGCGATCCGCTCGTCCCCACACACCTGTTGGGCATGGGATATGATGTTGCAGATTCCTGCATGGGAACAGCCCGTGATAATAACAAGCCCCTGGTACGACGTATAGACCAGGGCGGAATCGTCCAAGATCAAGTCCGGAACAGGGCCGTCAGGTGTTTGCTTCATCCCGATGGGCGTCTGGCCTTCAAAGCTGTTTTCCCTGGGGATTTCACCTAAAAAAATAAGGCGGGGACTTAAGTTGACAGGGGTTTTGGCCAGGGCCAATTCCATGTGACGACCGGCTTTTTCCTTTGTCACCAGACACCCGATTTCAGATAGTCCATCAACACGCACGGAAGAAAAAACTTCCGGGTGGGCTACAAGTTTCGGATATTTTACGTCCAGGCCTTCAATGGTCCGTTCGGTCAGGTAACGGATAAAAGGACCTAATCCCCAGGTATGATCCAGGTGACTGTGGGAAAGGACCAGAAAATCCAGGCAGGATAGATCCTTTCCCATTTTTTCAGCATTTTTTAAAAACAAATTTGAATAGCCCAGATCAAAAAGGACCGTTACATCTTCATCTTCAATCAGAATTGACAACCCTGGCTCGGCTGTCAGATACCGGTCGATAAACGTATTATTGTCCACCAGCAGGGTAAGATCCATTATTGTATCCTCTAACTGAAACGTCTCAAAGTTTAAGCACCATGAAAATATATTCCCCGTCGTTAATATCAATGATGAGGTTTGCCCCCCTGCCCTGGGCATAACGAATCCAAAAAGGCTGATCACCGATGCCGCACTCATAATCCGGATAGGTCTGCCCGGTGCGCCCGTTTTTCCATGACAGGATCATGGGATGGGAACAAAGCTCAAGTGCCTTTTCTTTGGCCGCCTGTTTGGCCGCAACAAAATCCAGGTCTGGCAAATTAATATTCATATTGATATATTCTTCACACTGATTTTGGGAGATATTGCGAATCGCTACCATAAAAACCTCCATATGTCGGTTTGGCTTTAAAATCAAAGTTGCACGAGCAGTTTTTATTTGTACATCAGAAAAGATAACCTTAGATTGGTGGTTTGGCAAGATTCTTAAAAATTAGAAAACGAAATACCGGGACGCAACCCAACAAAAGAATGAAAAAAAAATTAATGACCCGGATAAAAAAAGTCATTGCCCGACTGGTTATTGCCGTGGCCGCAGTCACCATTCTACAGGTCGTTGCTTTCAAATTTTTCAATCCACCCTTCACGGTGAATATGGTCTATGAAAAAGCCATTGCAGCCCATCAAAACATGCCGTTCAAACCCAGGTCTTATAAATGGAAGGATTTAGAGCAGATATCCGTGTATTTGCAGCAGGCAGTGCTGGCCTCCGAAGACCAGCGCTTCATGCGCCACCATGGGTTTGATTTCAGGGAAATAAAACTTGCCCTGGCAGACATCATTACCCGCAAAGGCTTCCGGGGGGCATCCACCATCACCATGCAGACGGCCCGCTCCCTTTTTCTACCCTCAAGCCGCACATTCGTCAGAAAAATTGCCGAAGCCTGGTACACGGTCATGATTGAACTGGTCTGGGACAAAAAAAGGATTATGGAAATGTATCTGAATACCGTGGACTGGGGAAGGGCCAATGTGGGCGCCCAGGCTGCAGCCCGGGCTTATTTCTCGTGCGATGCCAAAGCATTAACGGCGCAACAGGCAGCACTTCTGGCCGCCATACTGCCAAGCCCCCACAAATGGTCTGCGGTTACCCCCGGCCCCCATGTTCTGCAGCGCCAAACGCGCATCTTGGGACAAATGCAAAACATGCCGGTACTCCAATAATTAGTGTTTGGAAGAAAAATCACCCACCTGCGGCGTTGCTGCACAAAGCTGCCAAATTATACAATCGGGCCTCACGTACTTTAGTACGCTCCGGTTTCAGCTTTGCTTGCGCCTTGCATCTGGGCAAATTTTCTTCCAAACACAAAATTTTGTTTAAATACTACTTGTTATTGGAAATCTACTAACTCTACGTCAAAGATGAGTGTGGACTTGGGCGGGATCGCACCAGGATATCCTCGCTCCCCATATGCAAGGGAATAAGGAATCAACAGTTGACGGGCCTCGCCTTTTTTCATGCCTTCAATCCCGATATCCCAGCCTTTGATCACCTGCCCCTTGCCAAGGACGAATTCAATGGGTTTGCCCCTGTCCCTGGAGGAATCAAACTTTTTGCCGTTGGTGAACAGCCCGGTATAATGCACCTGCACTGTGGCCCCGGAGGTAACGGCAGGGCCGGTGCCTTCCTGCACCGGTACATACATCAAGCCGGATTCGGTTTCCACGGCATCGGAATATTTTTCATGCATCTGTTTTTTAAACGCTTCCAGATCTATGGCTCTCCTGTTTGTGATATTGGCTTTTTTGTTTTCAATAATGGCATCAAATCCAGCCTGGTCTGTTCTGAAGGCTTTTGCCTCATCGCCGATGGCCAAAATCTCAACAGTTTTTATTTTATCCCCTTTTTCAATGGCATTGACCACCCCCATACCCTTGATCACCTTGCCGAACACCGTGTGTTTGCCGTCCAGCCAGGGCGTGGCTTTGTGGGTAATGAAAAACTGGCTGCCATTGGTGCCGGGTCCGGCATTGGCCATGGACAAAATTCCGGGAGCGTCATGTTTTAATTCTGGGCTAAATTCGTCCTGAAACCGGTATCCTGGACCGCCCCGTCCCGTGCCTTCAGGATCTCCGCCCTGGATCATAAAATCAGGGATCACCCGATGGAATGTCACTCCATCGTAAAATTTTTCGCCTTTTTTAACATCAGTATCCATTTTGCCCAGAGCAAGCCCGGCAAAATTGGTCACAGTCAACGGGGTCTGTTTGTAATAGAGCTTTAGAAGAATGATCCCTTTGTCTGTATTCATTTTTGCATACAGACCGTCTGAAAGATCCGCATCGTCTTGAGCCATGGCACCGGAAGGGATCATGGTCAAAGAAAAAAGAACCCCCCAGACCAGAATGGATCTTAATACTTTAGAACATAACTGATTGCAAAAACAAATAAAGGTTCCCTGGCGTAGCCGGGCCGTTTCATTACTATATTTCATTTGATATATCCTGAATTTAATTTTTTGTGCTGCCGGGCAACTGGAACAGTTGATTTTTGCGGTCCTGATTCCCGGTACCTGAATCCAATTTCGGATCGGATATTAACATGTTTTTTCCAAAATACAAACGCCTTAGATATATAAACAGCAATTCTAAAATTGCCGGGATCTATTTATGTTAATTGGACTCCATAACCCGGATCAAATTAAAAAAAGTGCTGTTCACAGGTGTGGGGATTGCGTCCTCTTTGCCCATAGCCTCAACAGCACCTGCAAAAATTTCCACTTCTGTTTTTCTTTTGGCTTCCATATCCTGGAGCATGGATGTTTTTCCGTCCGGGGATAAGGTATTGAGCATATCCACACACTTAGCAATATCGGACGACTGAAGATTGATCCCCCTGTGCCGGGCCAAGGCCACGACCTCCTGCATTAGTGCGACCATCAGTGCCCGTGCCTCAGGCACGTTTTGGAAAATACCGTAGGGCGCACCAAGCACGGCGGATGCCTGGTTTACGCCAACGTTAACCATGAATTTCCACCACATGGTCCCAATGATATCCGGTGAAATTTCGTTGGGAATGCCACCCTGATCCAGGACCATTTTTATCCGTTCCAGGCGATCGGTGTCAGCTGCATTGGGAAACGCCGGATCATTCCCGAATATAATCCTCCCGGGATTGGCAAACGTAAAACAGTTATTTTCATGCATTGCATCAATACCGGCGGCAATGGCAGGAACAATCTTTTCGTGGCCGCAAACATGACCGAGCAATTTTTCACTTTCAAGCCCGTTCATTACGGAAAGAATCAGAGTGTCGGGCCCTGTCAGTGCATTGATATCTTTGAGTACCGGCTCTGTCAAATGGTGGTGTTTCAGGGCGACCAGCACCAGATCAAAGGGACGGTCCACCCGGTCGGGATGCACCACTGGAATCGTGTAATCCCTGCCGTTAACGTTGATGGTGGCACCATCAAGCCGGGCAAAGCGATCCCCCCGAGCTGCAAAGCAAACACGGATATCTGAATTGTCTGTAAATAAACCGGCATATGCCGCGCCCATGGCTCCGGCCCCGAAAATGGCGATTCTGTCTATGGATTTCAACATTTTTTCCTGACGTATTTTAGGTTCATCAACTATTCGCTTTATCAAGCAGTCATTTTATACAAAAAAACAAACGATATTTTGACAAGGTTTGGAAACATGGTCAACTCATTGTTAAAGTTTAAATTGGGTTTACATTTTGACTTGAAGTTACTATAGAAAACCTCAATCAAACCATTGCTGAAAAATATTTGTCGGAGACCAAAAATCGAAAAGTATCTGCATATCATTCCCATTTTTTCAGGGCTTACAGAAGACCAGTGTAGGACCCTATCCGATTTGGCCATTGAATTGACCGTCACCAAAGGCGAGTTGATCTTCCAGGAAGGTGACAGGGGCGAAGGGTTTTATATTGTGGCGGCAGGCAAAATTAAAGTATTCAAAATGTCGTTTGAAGGCAAGGAGCAGATCCTGCATATATACGGCCCCGGCCATATATTTGGTGAAGTGCCGGTATTCCAGGGAACAAGTTTTCCGGCCTCTGCCATGGCCCTGGAGCCCTCAACCATTCTTTTTCTGCCCAGGCAGGCATTTGTCCGGCAGATTGAAAAATCTCCCGCTCTTGCCATGAACATGCTGGCAGACCTGTCCAGGCGCTTGAGGGAATTTACGGTTCAGATTGAAAATTTAAGTCTGAAGGAAGTGCCTGCCAGACTGGCCGCTTATATTCTGACCCTGATCCAAGAAGAGGCGGAGCAGTCACAAAAAATCGCATTGCCCCCAAAAAGCCTGCCGCCGGCCGGCGTGTCGCTGCCTGTTTCCAAGGTTCAACTGGCAAGCCTCATCGGCACAACCCCTGAGACCATTTCCCGCGTATTAAAAAAAATGGACCTGGGTGGATTTATCAAAACGGAAGGGAAAAAAATTTTGATTTTAGATATAGAGGGTCTGGAAGAATTATCCCATACAGGTCGCCTTTAAACAGGCTCTAAAATGGAAAGACCACCGAAAAAATAATTTTATCCCGCTGGTATGATTTTACGTGAACGTCATCAGTGGGATCATGATTTTCATACAATATTTCATTCAACCATTCGATTTTCTTTGCAGAGGTTTTTAAACCGGTTCGCCGGTATTTGAGCAAGGCTTCTTTGATGGTCCATATTTTCAGGATGGTTTCAAGGTCTGCCCCGGCGTATGCGCGTTGTTCTTTGTTGGAAAATCCGGCGTGTAAAAGGGCCGGGATATCCACAGGGCTTACGGCCTCCATATCAACGCCGATGGCATCGGCGTTTCCGCACAGAGCGGCCAAGGCGTAATCCCCGGAATGTGTAATGGATATGGCATAATGAAAGGATGGTGCCAGGCATGGCGCCCCGGATGCGTCATTATGAATCTCAATGGCATCCGGGGACAGGCCTGTCTCCTGCATGACAAGGTTTTTTACGGCCCATCGTCCGGCCAGGCGTTCCACTTGCTTTTTCAGGGCAAACAATTGATTCAGCCTATTCAGTTCAGCCGGGGAAAGCACAGGCCGTGTAAACTGATCCGAACGAAATTGGCAGCCGGGCCTGGTTTGGTAACCAGGCCCGACGATTTTGGGTAATAACGCCTTGAGCATTGCCGGGATGTGAACAAGGCAAAAATGAATGCCTTGTTCCCGGAACAGCAGGGTCATAGGTTGCATTTATCCGGCGATTAGGCCGTTTCCAGCTTTAACTTGGACAAAGCAAGACGGTCCTCTTCGGCCAGGCGATCCACCCGGACCATCTCAAAGTCCTGGATGTCGATAATCACACGGCCCGAAGGCTCTACCAGCTGCATATGGTAGGTTTTGGTGTCACCAGCCTGGGCCAAACGCCGGGTCACGCAGAAATAAGGTGTATCCGGCAGAACAGTCCCTGAAAATAATACCTTACGAATAGTATAAGGCAGCATCACATCGGCACTGGTGAAAAATTCCAGTATACCGCCGGTTTGGAACATGGCATCCATGATCACCACGGGAGTGGCAAATTCAGGATAGGTTTGGCCTTTAAAAAATTCACGTCCGGGCCGCCATTGAACCACTGTGACCAGGCTATCCTCGTCCAGGGAGGCCAACTTTTCTACGGAACGGAACAGCCCGTCCATGAACAGGCGGTCCGGCTGGTAGATCTGTTCCTGCCACTGGGCATCGACCTTAAATTCGGACAGCGCCGGGACAGAGATCTCACCCAGGACAGGCGAATCCGTCCCAATTTTAAATTTGCCCTGGTAATGCAGGGTATCCTGGACAGGGGCTTTGCCTCCCGGGGGGGTGAATACAGAGTGGATCTCAGTTTCTATTAATCCGTCCGCATTTTTTTCAGCATAAATTTCAATATGTTTGGGACGGTTTTTTAACAATTTGATGCCATAAGGGATCTTAAAGTCACTAACCTCAAGGACGCGTCCTTGGGCACCGCTGTATTCCAGAGCCGCTTCAGCCATAGTTTCCAGACCGGTTGCCCCTAAAAAGATAGGTACACCTTTTCTGGCATGGTCGAAAAGAAACAGATCCCTGTCTGCTTCCAGAAGACGTTTGAATTTCAGCCCATCCCGGCCGGCCTCCTTTTCTACGGTATCCAGAAACGGACCTATGGCAAGCAGGCCATCCGGGTCAAATGCGGCTGGATTCTTTTCAGGGGGGGCACCAATCAAGACTTCATTGCTGACCGGATTATTCAGTTCTTCCTGGAAAAAGCGGACCCCTTGGGCCACCGGAAGAAAGGCAATGCCTTTTTCCTTTAGCACGGCTTCAATGGTGCCTTGGGCAGCCATCCCGATCTCAGCCCAGGCGGTCCAGTCAAAAACTTTGTAGGTCAAATCCGGTGTTTTCAGTGCGCTTGCCTGTATCATGGCGCCCATCATGTCGTTCCCTGCGGTGTAGTCTGACTGGGCCTCATTGCCGAATCTGGCCGTGATGGATGAAAAACCAATGATATACCGGCAGTTTTTGTTTTCAATGGCTGCCAGTACATTGGCGATCCCTTTGACCTTGGTGTCAAAAACCAGACTGAAATCATCCAGGGATTTTTTCTCAATCATAATGCTCCGGTCCACACCTGCGGCATGAATCACCCCATCAATACGGTCGTATTGGCTTATGGCCTTTAGAACCGCATCGGAATCAGTGACATCCACGGCATGGTAATTCACTGTCTTTACTCCGGCACGCAATTGGGCCAGATTTTCCCGGGCCGTAAGAATCCGTCGCAATCCGGCTGTTTTGTTTTTCAGCTCCACGGGTTTGGCTTTCGGATGTATGGACTTGAGTGCGGCCATGATTTGTGTGTCATCCATGGCATCGGCCACAGGAATCTCCAATTCATCTTCAACCCGGCTGCGTCCTAAGATAACCAGGTTCATGTCCGGACGAATAACCGCCTTGAGCAGTTCATAGGTGATGCCCGCAGCACCGCCTGTGACCAGCAGGGTGTCTGTATCTTTAATGACGGATGTATCCTGGTCTTGGGGTTGTGATGTCGCAGGACTGCCGGTCTTTGCCCGGATACCGAATCTTGACCCCTTTTCAATGCCCACCTCAAGGCGAGTGCTGATGTTGAACACTTCGTTCATAAACAGGGAGGCGGCGTTGGTCATATCGGCAAGATCATTTTTATCCATGAACTCCACAAGTTTTACCCCTGTTTGCGGGTACTCCTTGGATACGGTTTTCAACAAACCTGAAATACCGCTGAAAACAGGGAAAATCTTATCCGGTGCCGGTTCTTTGAACCGGGCCAGGGCAGACTGAACCGATAAGGCAGCCAGACGGCCGTGCGATTCATCCAGTCCGCTGCCAAATGCCTTGCACAACAGGAATAAAAATTTAACGGATGCGCTTTCTGCCGCCAGGTTTTCACCTGGATCCACGGCAAAATCCAGGGGGTGAAGGAAAAAGATCCCTGAAATACCCTCATGGTCCGCCTTGATCCGGGAGATAACGCCTTCAGCGCTTTCAAGCGAGTTTAAATCAACAGTGTAATCATCTTGTTCACTGTTGCCCACACAGATTACATGTCCTTTATTCTCTTTGATCAGGTCTGCCACAGCCAGGCCAAATCCCTGGTTGTCCATGGTGATCAAATAGGTTTGCCCTTCAAAATCACGGTCGGCTGGTGCAGGATTGGACAGTTTACGCAATCCAAAGGTATAGCTTTGGATTCCCGCATCATCCGAATCGTCCGGGGTCTGGGTCCCGCTTGACTGACCGGACTGTTCTTTTTCAGGTGCTTGCGCGCCCGAAGTTGCCGGTGCCAAAGGCGCTTGGGCATTATCGTTGCTATTCCCAGCGATTTCGGCCTGTATATATTCGCTGATTTTACTGATGGTGTTCAATTCGGACAAATTGATATCCTCGGGAACAGACAGACCGTATGCTTTGGTGATTTTGCCAAAGGTCTCCACCTGCTTGACCGTATCAATGCCCAAATCCGCTTCCAAATCCAGGTCCGGTTCCAGCATGTCCTGGGTATAACCGGTTTGCTCGGCGATCATGGCGGTAATTTCCGCCGTGACATCCGGGCCGCTTTCCGCACCTGAAGCCGGTGCCGGATCAGCTGTGCCGGATTCAGCCTGTGTCGGAGAATCCTGTGTCTGAATGCGACTGCCGATATACTCGGCAATTTTTTGTATGGTGTTCAATTCAGACAGATTGATATCCTCGGGAACAGACAGGCCGTATTCTTTGGTGATTTTGCCGAAGGTCTCCACCTGCTTGACCGTGTCAATGCCCAAATCCGCTTCCAGGTCCAGGTCCGGTTCCAGCATGTCCTGGGTATAACCGGTTTGCTCGGCGATCATGGCGGTAATTTCCGCCGTGACGTCCGGGCCGCTTTCCGCACCTGAAGCCGGTGCCGGATCAGCTGTGCCGGATTCAGGCTGTGTCGGAGACTCCTGCGTCTCGATACGACTGCCGATATACTCGGCAATTTTTTGTATGGTGTTCAATTCAGACAGATTGATATCCTCGGGAACAGACAGGCCGTATTCTTTGGTGATTTTGCCGAAGGTCTCCACCTGCTTGACCGTATCAATGCCCAAATCCGCTTCCAAATCCAGGTCCGGTTCCAGCATGTCCTGGGTATAACCGGTTTGCTCGGCGATCATGGCGGTAATTTCCGCCGTGACATCCGGGCCGCTTTCCGCACCTGAAGCCGGTGCCGGATCAGCTGTGCCGGATTCAGGCTGTGTCGGGGTGTCCCCCGCCTGAATACGGCTGCCGATATACTCGGCAATTTTTCGTATGGTGTTCAGTTCAGAAAGGCTGATATCCTCGGGTACGGTCAGACCAAAAGACTTGGTGATCTTGCCAAAGGTCTCCACCTGCTTGACCGTGTCAATGCCCAAATCCGCTTCCAGATCCAGATCCGGTTCCAGCATGTCATGGGTATAGCCGGTCTGGTTTGCGATCAGATCGGTGATTTGCTTTAAAACATCTGTGGCCGCTGCATTCCCCGCAGCGTTTGCAGGCTGTTCTGTCCGTGCAGGTACCGGCTGTTTGGGTTCATCCTGAACTTTTGATGTCAGGCTTTTAGGAGCATCACTGCCTTTCTTCTCCTTGTTCTCCTGGGTCATTGTCTCCGGGTGCTTATCCTTGGGAAGAACGCAAAGGGTTTTATTTATGATGCCCAGACTGGGCTCTGCGCTGCCGGCAATCCCGGCCAGCCACTCATGGTAGGCCGGATTGTTTTCCACCTCGGCTTCCTGGACCTGGTTCACCAGTAAAAAGGCAAAATGGGATCCAAACCCGGCGCTGAAATGCAGCCCATAGCGGAAATCGCCATGCCCTGATTGTGTAAAATTCAAATCTGAAAATTCGGCAGGTACATTATCCAGGTTGGCCACAGGCGGAAACGTATTTTTCTGCAGGCCTTTGACCAGTATGGCATCCTCGATACCCGCGCCCAGGGTGTGGCCCGTATATCCCTTGGTGTTGGTGATAGAGATTTTTTTGTAATCGTTTGGAAAGGCGGATTTTAACGCCATGACTTCAGCCGAGGCACTGCCGCCCCGGGCCGGTGTAAAGGTCTCATGGGACATAAAGACCAGTTGGTCGGCCATGTCCGTGCGGGATATGGCGTGTTGTCTTTCCACCCGGCCCACGAATTTATTGAGTTCATCTGCAAGATGACCCACATCAATGCGGGAAGGATGAAATGCGCTGTTGCCGATATGTGAGCCTAAAATCCGGGCCTGGCCGTTCAATCCCCTGCGTTTCAGGGTGTCTTCTCGTTCCACAACGAGTCCCACAGCACCGGAACCTAAAATCGTACCATTTCGGTCCTCATCAAAGGGTTTGGCAGCGTCTGATACCACTTCCTTACTGGTGGCGGCGCCCATGGCCAGAAATCCTGATCCCACCCACGGCATCTGGGCCTCACTTGTGGCCGCTTCTCCGCCGATGACAATCACCCTCTCGCACCGGGCGGTTCGAATCCAATCCTCTGCCACGCCGATGGCCTGGGTGGTGGACGCACACGCCCCGGTCAGATGAACATTGGGTCCCTTTGCCCGGATGAGCTGGGCAAAATGTGCGCCGCCTAATGACACGATGTCAAAAAGGATATTACGTTCAAATTTATACTGGCCGTATACTTTGCGTCGCTCACGGATCTTGAAAAACCAGTCCGTGATAACATCTTTCATATCCCTGTCTGCAAGATTTTCCATCAGATGGTAATAGATGTTTTCCAGCTCTTCATAGGGTTTAACGTAAAATTTGTTGTAATAATACGCATTAAGATGGTGCAACAAGGTTTCAAAACCAGGGAAAATACCTGTCATGATCACGCCTGTTGTTTCCTGCATCTCTTCGGGCAATACAAGTGCATCCGGGATGCTGCTGCCGGTGGAGGTTTTTTTATACCCTTGGACCAAGGGGATATGGGCGTCTTTCAAGGCTTCAAGCCCTGCGGCCATGGCCAGTTCATCCACAAGGTCAAACTTGCGGCTGATGCCGTATTCCGTAGACAGATCAAAATAGCCGAGTTTCCCGGCCAGTTGAATCACATCACTGGTGTTCACAATATCCACAAACCTGGCATTACCACTGGGTTGCTTGTATACCCGGGTAATGTTCATATCCACAATTTTGTTTTTCTCTTCCTGGGTCAGGGGTTCAATGAAATTATTCCCGGCCAGAATACGGTCAAAGTTTTTCTCGTTAAATACCTGGTGTCCTTTGCCCGGCAGGCCCACGGAAACACCGGCAACACAGACAGAGCCGGTATACAGGCCTAAATTTTCAATGGCCGCCAGGGCATTTTTCTGCTGAAACGCCTGATATTCACGGTGAAGCGCTTCCTGGACCAGAGCTTTGTTCTGCTCTACAAATGTGTTGAAGGACATATCGTTGTTCATCATTGCTTTGGGGGCGTCTGGTTTTTGCAGGCCCTCATGCTTCAAATCCTTGTTATTTAAGTCTTTAGGTTCAAAATTCATCAGTTCCAGAGGGGCTGATCCGCTTGCTTGGACAGTGTCCGTTACCTTGGGTGCGATAAACCGCTCTGCGGCCAGGTTAAAACTTTCAAGCTCTCCTTTTTTGGCATCTGCCGTAGGCATGGATTCCGGATTTTCAATGGAGATGTTTTTCAACAGGTTACACAACAGCCGTCCCGGTCCGATCTCAATAAACCGTTTGCAGCCCTGGGCATGAACACCTTTTACGGATTCCACAAACTCCACCGGGGAGACGATCTGGCGTGCCAGATGGGTCCGGATCATCTGTTCATCGGCAGGATAGGGTTTAGCTGTCAGGTTTGAAATGATTTTATGGGCATTTTTAAGATTAAATTTTACGGACTCAAGGGTTTTGGCCATATTGGCGGCTGCAGGCTCCAATATCGGGGTGTGAAACGGTGCGGACAGCGCCAGTTTTTTATGGAAAATATCTTGGTCTTTAAGATAGGCGCAAAAAAGATCTATACCCTTTGATGTTCCGGCAATGGCGGTCTGTTTTTCGCTGTTTTTGTTGACCAGCCAGATATCGTCTACACCGGACGTTGAAATCATGTCCTGTGCGCCTTTTTCTCCATCAAAAACCACCATGATTCCGCCGGGGTTTTCACTTGCTGCCCGGGCCATGAAATCAGACCTGGAAATCACAAGGTTCATGGCTGTACTGAAATCAACCAAACCTGCGCAGTAAAGGGCTGAATATTCTCCGACACTATGCCCGATATAAAAATCAGGTTCAAAGCCTTTGAGATGCAATGCATGATAGATGGCTGCCGTGGAAAGAAAAATGGCCGGTTGGGTATTTTCCGTCTGGTTCAACGGGGCACCGCCGGCATTCATAATCTCCAGCAGGGATGCTCCCCGGCGTTCCTGGAAGATGGCATCCCCCTGGTCCATCAGGGCTTTGATTTCAGGAACAGCCTGATAAAGGGCATTCAGCATGCCTGCAGACTGGGCGCCCTGGCCCGAAAGCAGGGCCGTAACGGCAGCGATCCGGACCTTGTCCGGCCATACCCCTGGGATGACTGCGGGGTGTTCCACAGAAGCGACAGCGTCCTGGGCCCTCAGGAACCGGGGCAGCCGACCAATGATCACATGGGCGTGGTTGCCGCCGATACCGTTGACATCAGCACCTAAAAGCGCGCCATCGGCCAGTGGTGTTATCTCTTTGACCGGGTGCAGCAGGCTGTCCTGTTCTATGAGTGTGGATTGGGGTTTGTATCCGTGAGTAGGCAGCAGCACCCCTTTATCCGACATCATTAAAAGCCTTGTCATGACCACGGCGGGATTGGCTGCTTTAAAGTACCCGAATTCAGTTTTGACATTGCCGTATGCCACGGGATGGTTCAGACTTTTTTCAATGGCCTGTTTTTCAACCAAATCCAGGAACGGGTGGGACACGCCAAATACATCCAGATATGCCAGATCGGGTTTCCGGGTTTTAAATACCCCGGTATCATTTGAGATTACCTTTTCATATTTATTTTCAGAAGGGGACAGCAAATGCTCAGGCGCGCTTGCCGCCAGGTTCAGGCATTTTAATTCACCCAGGATAGGCATATCGTTCTGTTTTGCATATTTATAGGTGGTTACGACCAGGCAGGCCGCGCCCTCGCCCATGACATATCCGTTGGCCTTATTATCAAACAGGCTGGGTTCGGTTTCCGCCAGAATGCCTAAGCGCTTAAATGCCAGCAGTACCCCCGGATACAGGTTGGTGTCCACACCGCCGGTGACCACGGCATCCAGATCGCCTGCACGCAGATTTTTGACGGCCACATCCAAGGCCATGGTAGCGGAAGCACATGAGGCATCCAGCACAAAATTGGTGCCCTGTATATTATAATGCTTGGAGATGCGTGCAGAGACAATGTTTGACAGCATTCCGGGTATGCTGTCCCCGTTCATGGCAGGATACCTTTTGCGTAAAAGATCTCCCACGTGGCTTGCAATGGCTGAAAGGGTATTTTCATCCACCTCCGGGATGGACTGAATCATGCGCAAAAGCAGCGGAATCCGGGTGCGGATAATAGATTCAACATTCCGGGTTCCGGAAATTGTACCCAGGATGACGCCGATTTTATTGCCGGTGGTCAGTTTGTCCATAATGCCGGCCTGTTCAAGGGCCTGGCCTGCCGCATCCAGGCCGAACAACTGGGCCCGGTCCATATATGTCATGGCTGAAGGCGGAATCTTAAAGGTTTTCGGGTCCAGCATGAAATTGTCAACAATGCCGTTATTCATCATGGGCAGGCGAAAGCCCGAATTCTCGTCCTCTTCGGCATAGCATTCATTGGCTAAGCGCTCGGAAGGCATGGGATGGTAAGCCTTTTTCCCGGAAACCATGGCATCCCAGAATGCGTCTTTGTTTCTAGCCTTTGGCAAGACAACACCTATGCCGGAAAAAACGATCCTGTCGTCATTGGGATCATGGTCAAGATCTGTAAAAATCCTGCGGGAAAGTGTTGCGTCGGTCTCGTTGAACTCGCTGACCACGGCATGGAAGTTAATGCCCCCGAATCCATAGGCACTCACCGCTGCCATGCGCGGGCCATTGGCCGGCGCCTCCCAGGGTTTAGACTCACCCAGGACAAACAGGGATGAGTCTGCCATGTCGATTTTCGAAGATATTTTTTCAAATGTGCCGTTGGGGGGAAGCGTCTTATGGTTTAAGGCCAGCAATGTTTTAATCATGCCGGCCATGCCGGCAGCCCCGAGCAAATGACCAATCTGGGATTTAATGGTTGATACACCAATGGGCGAGCCTTGATCATACACCTGACGCAGGGTATCCATCTCCACGGCATCCCCCACCGTTGTACCGGTTCCGTGGGCTTCGATAAACTGCACCATATCAGGAGAGAATTTTGACTTTATCTTTTCATGACAGCGCTTAAATGCGAGTATCTGCCCCTCTTTATCCGGGGCTGCAATGCCCTTGCCTTTTCCGTCGGAAGATGAGGCAATGCCCTTGATGACACCAAGGATGGGATCTTTTTCCCGGACGGCGTCCTTGAGACGCTTCAGGACCAGGACACCTGACCCTTCGCCCAGAACAAACCCGTCAGCCCGTTCATCAAAAGGAAATGATCCGGTGGGGGACAGGGTGCCCATTTTGCAGAATCCCACAAATGATTCCGGTGTCATGTTGGTGTTGATACCGCCCGCAATCACCATGTCATGGGTTCCGCTTAAAAGTTCATGAATCCCGCAGTCAATGGCGGAAAGGGCTGTGGCGCATGCGGCATCCACCACATAATTGGTACCGAAAACGCCTAAATGATGTGCAATACGGGCCGATTCCATATTCAACGTGACACCGTGCACAGGTTCGTAAACCGAACCCTGGGACATTTTTATGCGTAACTGGTCAATGATCTTATTTTGTTCCGGTTCGGACAAGGCATTGAATTCAGGTGTATTGCGCAGGTATTTTTTAACCTCGGGGAAAAAATATTTAAAATGCAGATCCGATGCCATTTCATTGCCAAGGCACGTGGCCACAATAACGCCCGTGCGGTGCCGGCATTTTTCTGCAATCCGGTTCTCATCGGTTAAAAGATTTGCGTTTTCCACTGCCTGGTAGGCGGCATGCAGCAGCATCTGCTGGCTGCGGGACAATTTGGATGCCTTGGCCGGTGTATACCCGAACCGTTCATTGTCAAATTGGAAATCATTTACCAAGCCTGCGATCTGCGTATAGGACTTATCTACAGCCTTTGGATCGGGATCATAATAAAGGGATTTTTCCCAGCGGCTGTCAGGTACCTCGTCAATACTGTATTTTTTATCAAGAATATTTTGCCAGAAGGTGTCTGTGTCATGGGCGTCAGGAAACACGCACCCCATACCTATCACGGCAATGTCATCATTGATCTGACCGTCGGCAGAGGTCAGGACTTCAAGTGCGTTGAGCCGGGCAATAAGCGCTTCCTTTTGCTGGAACAACTCTTCATGAATTTGGGCGATGGTGGTCTGGTTTTCAAAAAAAAGAAGGCCTTCACCGGTCATGAAATTGCCGTTTGATAGCTGCTCTTCATCGTTGTATAAAATCCACTGGCCGTCGTTTTCATGGCCGAAATCAGGCGTCTTGCCTTTGGCGCTGATGAGAAGTGAGCCTAAATTATCCTTTTCAAAGGCACTTTTGCGTGAGCCTAAGTTCATTGTGTCATCTGCCAGACGACAGTGCTCATTTTTCATGATCTGGCCGGCAAAACATGTGTTGGCGGTACGGCAGGCAAGCCCCACGGTGGAACCGATGATAGTGGTACAGTTGTGTTCCTGAACCACCTGCTGGTAAACGGGTGTTATGGCGCCTGTTTCAACAATCTCCTTTGTGAACAGATAGGCGGTGCCCAGTTGAATGCCGATCTTTACCCCTTCTTTTGCCAGAGGCGCTGTCATGCCTGATATAAAATGGGATCCGGCAGCGCTGATAATGCCCCCGGCAAACAGGACGCTCACATCCGACCGTTGATCCGAAGGCAGATCCAACAGGGTTTCAATACTCACTTCCCACAGCACCGAACTGGTCATGCTGCCAATATGACCGCCGGCTTCATTGCCTTCCAGGATAAAACGCCTTGTCCCTTTTTCAAATGCGTTTTTCAGGACGCCGGGCATGGGGGTGTGAAGATATGCCCGGGTGCCGCAGGCTTCCAATTCATTGATCTGGGACGGAATACCACCGGCAAAAAGTGCAAAGGGTGTTTGTTTGGTTTTGATCAGTGCCAGGTGATGATCCAGGGTGGGGTTAAAGGCCTTGATGCCGATCATGCCGGCACCAAATGCGGGCAGGTCATCTGATTTTTCCGGCAGAATCGTGTCTGCAATCTCGATGGGAAGACTGCCTAAAGCAAAAAAGGGCAGACCGCCGTTGTCGTAGACAGTTTTGGCAAATTCTTTGTTGTCGGAAATGTTGGCCATGGGCCCCTGGGTAATGGGAAAACGGGTGCCGTGCTCTTTTGCCAGGGATGTGTGTTCTGTTAAAGGATCGAACTGCTCCACAGCGTTCAAGGCGTTTCCCACAGAAGTGAACAAGGCCCGGATCATTTGTGCTATCCCGCTGCCGCGCTTTACAAAGTGTCTGGCAAAGAATGCGTCCTGGCCAAGATAGAACAGGGATTGCATGGGGGAGTCATGATCCTGACCCAGGGATGCCATGTTTTGTTCAATTTCAGTTTCAATGAAATCCAGATTCTGTCCATCAGCTTTTTTTCTGCTGATTTTTTTGATCAGGTCCTGGACGATCTTTGTCCCGGGTTTGGCAAACACCCGGTGCTGCGTGTTGCCGTCGCCGTCTAGAATGACAGTGTCGGTCTCTTCCATTTTTCCAAGGACCGCTTTAAACGTCCCGGAAACCGGTGAGTCTTCGGCTAAATAAAGCTGGGCATCCAGAACCAGACCTGCAGCCCCGGCTGCAAAAAAACCCGGTGCCGTGTGAAACCCCACGCCGCCATGGACAAAGTATGGAAGGTCACTTTTTTGTGCATAATACTGACTTAGCATGAAGCTTGACGTAGAAGAAGTCCTGCCCCCGGCTTCCCTGCCCTTTAAAACTATCCCATGGGGATTGATGCCTTTCAGGATGGTTTCAAGTCCGGGTTCATAAATTTCCATCATCAGAATCTCAGCGTTTACCCCTTGCCGCTTGATGAGTGAATTTGGATCATGATAGGCGACAATGACACATTCGGGCAAATCTGCCGGGTGCTGATTAAAATAGTTCCATACGTCTTCATCCTCCGCATAAATGCGGATACCGTGGCGCAGATTTTGATTTTTAAGTTGCCGGAGCAGGTCGGAAAGTTCTGACGTGCCTATGAATTCCGTATCCAGAACAGGCATGGCACCGGCCAGCCAGATATTTTTAAAAAAATCAAGGTCATATGTTTTGGGGGGATGATACGCCAGCAGGGGCAGGCGGGTGGTCAGTATTCTATTAAGCACAGAGCTTCTCCTTGTTGTTTTTCGGTTTTCTCCGGCAATTGCAAACAAAAATTGTGCCACTCTTCTTTGAAGACATGACAACACCCTGAATACATTATTAAAATAAATGTTTTTAACCTGAAAATAAAATTTGAACTATAAATCATTGTGCAAAAAATGTATTCGTGTCATACAATAAATGAACATCAATTTAATCGTCGGCTTGGAATATGAAAGAAGTAACCGATTTTTTGCCCGAAGAACTGGATTTTTTTAAATGCGTTCATTACGCCGCTGCTGCCAACCCCTTCGGCAGGGAGCGGGTTCTGCGGGAGGCTGAAATTGCAGGTGTTTCACCGGATAGTCCCAAAGAAATCAGGGTGCTTAAGGCATGTCAGGCCGTCGGGCATCGCCTGGCGCAGGTGGAAAAACGGGGCAGGATCAATCTTTCTTCTTTTAAGGGAGAGGACCGGTATTTTTTACGGTCTGTATTGCTGTTTCACTATTTCCATCTATTCAGAAAACAGATCGACAGCCTGATCACACGCCAGCTTGATAATGCCGAAGAATCCCTGGACGCACATTTTGCGCCGGAGGCCCTGACCCTTTTGCGCGGCTGGGGATTCAGTGTTGAGGAGAGCAGACACTTCACTGCCCTGGCGTATCAATTTCGCCGGGCCTACTATTTCATTTTCCGGCACTTGGTGGGTCGCAGCCGCTGTATGCAGCAACTGCGGCGGGATCTGTGGCAGAACGTGTTCACCCATGACATCCTTATGTATGACCAGTATCTATGGAACCGCATGGAAAATTTTTCAACCCTGCTGTTCGGTGAAACCGGCACAGGCAAAGGAACCGCTGCCCTGGCCATGGGGCGCTCCGGATATATCCCCTTTGATGAAAAGGAAAACAAGTTCACCCATAATTTTGTAAATACCTTTACCACGCTCAATATCAGCCAGTTTTCTGAAACCATCATTGAATCCGAATTGTTCGGCCATGTGCGCGGCGCATTTACAGGGGCTGTCAAGGACCATAAAGGGGTATTCAGCCAGTGCAGCCCTAATGGCTCCATTCTTCTGGATGAAATCGGCGAGTTGTCTACCCATGTTCAGATAAAACTGCTTAACGTGCTTCAGGACCGGGTCTATTCACCCGTGGGCAGCGATGAAAAACACCGTTTTCACGGCAGGATCATTGCCGCCACAAACCGCAACATCCGGGAAATCCGGGAAAAAAAAATATTCAGGGATGATTTTTACTATCGCCTGTGTTCCGATATTATCACGGTACCGCCCCTGCACAAAAGAATTGCCCAGGATCCCGAGGAGCTCCCGGATCTGCTGGCACACACGGTGACCCGTATTGTGGGGCAGCCGTCACCGGAAATCGTCTCCCGTGTGCTAGAATACATTGAATCCAGGCTTACCCTTTCATACCCATGGCCTGGCAATGTGCGGGAACTGGAACAATGTGTCAGGCGTGTGATTCTGCGCAATTCATATGAAACAGATGAGGCGCCGGCACCCGAGTCCAAAGACGATTCTTTAACCCGTCAGATTCAAGAAGGCCGTCTCAGTGCCCAAGACCTGCTAATCCTATATTGCACACGTTTGTATGAAAAGCACGGCACCTATGAGGCCGTTGCCCGCATTGCCGGGCTCGACCGGCGGACGGTTAAGAAGTATATTGATTCCCAGGATCAGGTTTACTAAAAACAGAACATATAAGGAAAAATCCATGTCAAGTTCATTTGGAAAATTGTTTCGTGTTTCAACCTTTGGTGAATCCCACTGTCCCGGGGTCGGGGTGGTTGTGGACGGGTGTCTGCCCGGCATGCCTCTGGCTGAAGCCGATATCCAGCGTCAGCTCGACCGCAGACGCCCGGGCCAAAGCGCCGTATCAACGGACAGGCAGGAGTCGGACCAGGTGGCCATCCAGTCCGGCACGGAACGCGGTCTGACCCTTGGCACACCCATCAGCCTGTTTGTGCCGAATAAAGACCAGCGCCCAGGCGATTATAAGTCCATGGCAGATATCCCAAGGCCCTCCCATGCAGATTTCACCTACCAGGCAAAATATGGAATCCGGGCCTCCTCGGGTGGCGGCCGTTCTTCCGCCCGGGAAACCATTGGCCGGGTCTGTGCCGGGGCCATTGCCGAAAAGATGCTTAACACCGCACTGGGTATTAATATTGTTGCCTGGGTCAGCCAGGTGGGGCAAATCAAGGCACCGGAAATAGATGGCTCCAATCTTACACGGGCCATGGTGGATGCCAGCATGATCCGTTGTCCGGATACGGATGCGGCAAAAGCCATGGAAGCGGCTGTTCTACTGGCCAAAAAAAAGAAGGACTCCGTTGGGGGTGTTGTCTCATGCATCTGTACCAATGTGCCGGCCGGCCTTGGCGAACCTGTGTTTGACAAACTTGAGGCACTTTTGGCTCATGCCATGCTTTCCATTCCCGCCACCAAGGGGTTTGAAATCGGATCAGGATTTGCAGGCGTTGAAATGCGCGGTTCCGAGCACAATGATCCTTTTATTTTCAAAGACGGACGGCTTGGTACCACAACCAATTTCAGCGGCGGCATCCAGGGCGGAATTTCCAACGGGGAACCCATTGTATGCCGGGTGGCATTTAAACCCACGGCCACCATCGGACTTGCCCAGGAAACTGTGGATTTCCAGGGCCGACAGGCCACACTTGCGGCCAAGGGCAGACATGACCCTTGTGTGGTGGCCAGGGCTGTACCCATTGTAGAGAGCATGGCCGCCCTTGTGCTGGCCGATGTCATGTTACAGCAGCAGGCCCGGTTAGCCGGTGCGGCACTTATGGGCGGGCATTAAGAGTCTGTTTAAATCAATTAGACAGTCGAATAGAGACAGTAATGTCTCTATTCGACTGTCTCTTTTTTGTCTCATTACGCATTCCATATTTAATTTGTGTGGTTAAACTTTATTATAACTACTTGTTATCATAGAAAAATCATCATCTTATTTGCGACTTGGCACAAGGCTTGCTTACTTAAGTATGCACATATGATGATTAACCACAAAAAAAAGGAGGCTTCTATGAGACTCAAAGACATAAAGAAGAATTCTAACTTGATAAGTTCCGTTGACTGGGAAATGACCCCTGAAGAAGCCATTGCTCTGCATCTGGAATGGGGCCCCTTACGTTCCCAGAAATACTACAACTCCAGGGATAATAGCAATGAAACCGTTTATTTTGTTATCAACACCTGGAAGAAAAAACCCATTTTGACCCTTGTCAGAAGAAAGGGATTTGATTCTGAAGAAATCGGCAGTTTTGATTTACCCAAAGATGTTGTTTCGGACTTTATGAATGGTATCGGCAAGTATAAAGGGGTTTACGCAGTGGAAGGGAAAGTCAGGGATTGGCTCAAAAAGGAACTCGATGCCTAACCCGCCATCTGTATAGAACCACCTAAACTAAATTCCTTTTATCCAGAACCGGAAGATGGATCGTCCCGACCATCCTCCGGTTCTTTTTTTCCGTTCAGGCATTAATTTTCCGCGTTTTTAATAAAATCCTTCACCATCATGTCACCCAGTTCCATGGAGCGCTTGGTAGCGGATTCAACGGCATTGATCAGAGTCGTGCGAAGTCCGCCCTGTTCTAAGGTATGGATGCCGGCAATGGCAGTCCCCCCTGGAGAGGCTACCCTGTCTTTGAGCTGGCCTGGGTGTTCCTGGCTTTCAAGAAGCAGGCGTGCCGAACCCAACACGGTCTGGGTGGACAAAAACAGGGAATCTTTTCTGGACAGCCCCATTTTTACTCCGGCATCAGCCATGGCATCCACAATGGTGAAAATATAGGCCGGACCGGATCCGCTTAAGCCGGTAAACGCATCCATGAGTATGTTTTCCTGAATAAATACGGTTTTCCCCACGGAATCAAAAACCGCCCGGGCCAGTTCCACATCACCTTCCTGGACAAACTGCCCCGAACATATCGCTGTGGCGCTCTCTTTGACAAATGCGCAGATATTGGGCATGGATCTGATCAGGCGCAGCTCCTTTTTAAGGCCTGCGGCAATGGCCGCCAAAGGCACGCCCGCAGCAATGGAGATCACAAGCTTGGATTTGTCCAGGGCCGGTGCCGTCTCCTTGAGTACGGAACCCAGAATCTGGGGTTTGGTGGCGTAGATGATAATGTCTGATTTTTCACAGACTTCAATATTGTTGGTTGTGGTCAACACCCCGTATTTTTCGTGAATTTCCTTGAGAGTCTCGGGAAAAATATCCGAACAGATGATATTCTCGGGTTTGGCGGCCTTGGACATCACAAGCCCGCTGACCAGGGCCTCCCCCATGTTACCGCTTCCAATGAAGCCGATTTTTTTATCCTGAAGCATTGCGCCTCCTTTTTGGGCTGAAGTAATATTAAAATTTCCTATACTATGGCCCTGCCTGAAATCGTGTCAAGGCAAATATTATGAATACAAACTCGATCATCAAGATAAGGGAATTGGTTCTCATTCTCATGTGATTGCAGCCGATTCATCTATTTTTAGACAGGCTCTAAGTCTTTCCATTCTCTCAAGTGCTTCTTCAAAATTCAAATTCTCAGCCTGCTCTAGTAGTTCATCACTTAACTTTTTATGGGGACTGTCGTGTAAAAAAAGCATCCGGTTTATTTCTTCTGCTTTAGTGTCTATGTCTGGATCCATCTCCTCGGCCAGTTTCTGGAAGTCATATAGAAGGCCGTTTAACTTTTCCATATCAATGGGCTCCGTACTGGTCTCTACTGTATCATCCAATGACCTTGCCATGATCTTTTTTTTCAGATCTTCAACCACCTGAGTCAAATCCCCGACCAAATTTTCCATGAGGAATTCAAGCCGGTTGATCCGGTTTTCCTTTAGTGCAGTTTCAACTTTCCGGGAACTGTCATACAATGCCTGTGCCCCGATTCCCCCTGCAACACCCTTAAGGGTATGGGCCGTCCTTTGTGCCAGGGCAATGTCATTTTTAAGAACAGCATGGGCTATGACTTGGTGATCGCCGGCATGATCGTTCACAAAATATTTTAAAAGAGTCATGTAAAGCGTTTGGTTGCCATTAGTTCTTAATAAGCCCGCTTCTATATCGATACCGGCCAAATCAGAAGGCAGGGATACGTTTTTATTCATGATCTTTTCTGATTCAATCATCGAAGATTCGCCATCAACAGCCGGTATCCATTTAACCAGGGTATCAAACAGAACCTTTGGTTCAATGGGTTTGGCAACATGATCAACCATTCCGGCATCAAGACAGCGTTCACGATCTTTGGCCATGGCATTGGCTGTCATGGCAATGATGGGCGGCTGATTTTCGAATTGTTTTTCCAGAATAGTTCGAGTAGCGTCAAAGCCATCCATTTCAGGCATCTGAAGATCCATCAGTATCACGTCAAATTTAATTTTTTCAGCCAGTTCAACCGCTTTTTTCCCATTATCTGCAATGGTCACCTGGAGACCTGCCTGGGTGAGAAGGTCCTCTGCCAGGAGCTGATTAATGGTGTTATCCTCAGCAAGGAGGACTTTTGCGCCTTTTATGGTTTCCAGGGGTTTAACCTGCCAATGATCCGAAGTATCCTCTCCAATTCTGACTCCTCCTTTGCCGCTGAGAATATTCATGACGGCATCCAGCATGTCGGATGGGGTGATCGGTTTTGTTAAAAAACCATCCAGATTCACCTCCTGAGCTTTTCCCAATACTTCTTTTTTGGTCAGGGCAGTGACCATAATGATGGTTGGGATATGGGCACCTCCAGAAAGGTTTTTAATATGCCTGGAAGCCTCAATGCCATTCATTCCGGGCATCATGTAGTCCATCAGCACCAGATGGAAAGGATCGTTCTTCGGCGCATTTTTTATTGCCTCCAGAGCAGATTCACCCGAATCAACACACATCACCCTGAATGAAAACGATCCTAGAGTTTCAGCAAAAATCTGTCTGGCGCTGGGAACATCATCCACCACAAGCACTCTAAACTGCTCCAGATTTACTGGAAGCCTTGATTCAGCTATTTCTTCTTTTTCGGTATTTCTGCCCAAAACAACAGTGAAATAAAAACAACTTCCCTTGCCGACCTCACTTTCAACCCAGATTCGACCGTTCATTAACTCAACCAGATGTTTGGCAATGGTCAGTCCCAAACCGGTGCCGCCGAACTTTCTGGTGGTACTACTGTCTGCCTGGGTGAAAGATTGAAACAGTCTTGACTGCTGATCCGGAGTCATGCCGATTCCCGTGTCCCTTACCATTACCTCCAATTCTACAAGAGTCTCTTCGATTTTAATTGATCGGATTCTTACAACGATCTCACCGGATTCAGTAAATTTCAGGGCATTACCCGCAAGATTCAATAATATCTGTCCCAGCCGCAGGGGATCACCGACAACCTGGATCGGTGTTTTGGGGACGATATCAAATAAAATCTCAAGGCCATTTTCCTGGGCCTTAATGGAAACCATGTTGCTTAAGTCCCTTAAGACGTCTTCTAAACTGAATGGGGTATTTTCCAGTTCCAGTTTGCCAGCTTCAATTTTTGAAAAATCCAGAATGTCGTTGATAATTCCCAGTAATAACCGGGAAGACTGATGAACTTTCTCAATATAATTGCGCTGCTGGGGATCCAGCTTCGTTCCCAGACAAAGGTGGGACATGCCGATAATGGCATTCATCGGCGTGCGAATCTCGTGGCTCATATTTGCAAGAAAAGAACTTTTGGCCTGATTCGCTTCTTCGGCAGCCCTGCGGGATGCGACCAGTTCACTGATATCATGCAAGTCCACGACCATGCCGTTGTAAGCTTTTGTTTCATCCAAAATAGGAGCGGCCGTGATCCGGACCTCTTTTTTCTTTCCCTCTTTGGTATTTCTCACCGTTTCCATGCCGTAACAGATATGGCCTTTCAGGACTTTATTAAGAGCGGCCTTAGTCTCTTCAACAGCTTTGTCAGGAACAAACTCCGTTTTTTTCCCCATAAAGTCTTCAAGGGTCCAGCCAAAAACCGTCTCAAAGGCTGGATTAATATATTCCAGCTTCCCATGTTTATCATAAACCATCATGGGCTCAGCACTTGTTTCCATAACTGTATTCAATTTTTTCTCACTGTGGGCCAGCGCTATTAAAATGGTTCGATTCCTTTTGTTCAGGCGGGCAAAAATAAATGTGGCTATTCCCATAACTGCAAAGACAGCAACTATAGTAATAATAATATACCAATATTTGAGAAAAACCTGTTTTGGTGTGAATTTTCCATATTCCATGTAAGGTGGAGCATTTAATGCTCTCAGGCACTCATGAACCGTTTGATAGTTTTTGGGAATGGTCCATCCGGAACATGACGCCGCGATGGCCGCTTTTGAATCCGGTTCCATTTCAATTAACCGATGCGCTACGATTTCAGCAAGTTCATCAGAGATGTGGTCAACTTTTGCCATTGGCCACTCCGGATATTCTCTTGTGGAATGAAGAAATGGTAAATGAAACGTTCCTCCGCCATGTTCATGAATGATATAAAAATTATCCAGGTTTATTTTGCCTTCCAGCTGCATTCTCTCCAATACATCTGTTCGGACGGTTCCCGCGTCGGCTTCTTTATTTAAAACTGACTGGACAACCGCGTCATGGGTACCTGCAAAAGATAATTTTGAGAAATCCCTGTAAGGATCGATTCCGGCTTCTTTCATTTCACGCCATGCCATAAGCCATCCACCGAAGGAATTTTGGCTCACAGCTGAAAAATGCTTCATTTTCAGGTCACTATAGGTTCGAATATCAGAGTTTTGTTTTAAGCAGAATACAACACCGCCAAATGTTGTATACGTCCCGCTCAGTCGTTTATTTTTTAATGTAGCTATCCGGTTGACGCCGTGCATTACTTCCAGTTCAACATAAATAGCCGAGTTCGTAAGAATAAAATCCACATCCCCGTTTTTTACTTTTTGGTTAATTTGGTTAAAATCAATGGGGATAATTTTGAATGTATAGTCTTGAATTGCATTAGACAGATACTCAGTGGTCGAAGACCACTTTTTTAAACAATGGTCTGTACCGCGTTTGGCCAATACGCCAATCTTAATCAAGTCTGTGCCGGCGAAAGAGCTTGTTGGATAAAAATAGATAAATATGCATAACACTATAACAAATTTTTTTTTCAAAAACTTAATTTGCATTCTCAGCTTTATCATTCGTTAAGATTCCTTGTTATGATTTGTTTTAGCATTAGTATCATAAGAAATTTTCTTCTGTTAATAAATATTGTGTTTGCCCGGCACAATTTGGTATCAGATACATCATTTAACGAATTTAATCTGACATAGAAGGCAGGAAACTGAGCATGGACTGTAATCAACCTAATTTCGGACAATAAAGGAGACATTGTGCATGGATGAGCTCAACCGTATCCTGATCGTGGACGATGAACGGTACAATATCAAAGTACTCTCAGAATTATTACGTGAAGAGTACAAGATAATGGCGGCCAAGAGTGGAGAAATGGCTCTGAATGCAGTTCATGGGCCAAATCCGCCGGATTTGATTCTGCTGGACGTTATGATGCCGGGGCTCAGCGGATATGAGGTTTGCCGCAAACTGAAAACCGATCTCCGGACCATGCACATACCGGTCATATTTATCACAAGTCTTGATTCCACTGATGACGAGGCTAAAGGATTTGAATTAGGGGCAGTTGATTACATTTTCAAGCCGTTTAAACCGGTCATTGTGAAGGCACGGGTAAAAACACACATCCAGCTGAAACGCAAGACTGATCTTCTTGACCGCCTGGCTTCCATCGACGGTCTCACTGAAATTTCCAATCGTCGAAGTTTCGATATAACCCTTGAAAAAGAACTTCGACGGATTGCCAGAAGTGGTGCTTTCCTGTCACTGATATTATCCGACATCGACTTTTTCAAAAAATACAACGACTATTATGGCCATGCCCAAGGCGATACCTGTCTTCGGAGAGTGGCCAAAGCCGTTGCAAACTGTGCAAGCAGGGTTGCTGATTTTCCAGCCCGCTATGGGGGGGAAGAGTTTGCCGTTATTCTTCCGGGAACCGATATGGACGGAGCAATAACCCTCGCCGAAAAAATTAGAACGACAGTGGCTGAATTGAACATAAGCCACGCGGCATCAACTATTGCCGATCATGTCACGCTCAGCTTGGGGGTGGCAACGGTTTCAGGTAACCGGGATATCTCACCTGTTGATCTTATCATGGCTGCGGATGAATTTCTCTATCAGGCTAAAAAAAACGGCAGAAATACGGTTTTCCCAATTTCAACTACCCGATATAATAATAAGGCCTTTTGAGGACACCCCGAATATGCTGTTGAAAACAGTCCGAAAAGTCCTTGATGAGGCCAAAGGCTAAAATTGAGATGATAATTCCTCTGTTGTAATTTCTCTGGAAAAATGCCAAAAAAAGAGCATGAGATATGAAGGTCCTATATATCGTCCACCCAGTGAAGCCGATTCTCTTCTAATTCAAGCCACGGTCGGATGCCCTCACAATAAATGTACTTTTTGTACGATTTATAAAAATGGTCCACATTTCAAGATCAGACCTGTTCAAGACATTATGGAGGATATAGACTCTGCATTGAAAAGTTATGGACCTAATGTCAAAACCCTGTTTTTCCCGGCAGGAAATACCATTGCCATGAAAACAAATGATCTGGCTGCAATCTGTATCTATGCTCGCAAAGTTTTTCGTGAATTAGAACGTATAACGGTCTACGGCTCGTCCCAATATATCCATAAAAAAGGACAACGTGGGCTAAAACAATTGGCAGATGCCGGGTTAAATCGTATCCATGTTGGTCTTGAATCCGGCAATGATGATGTTCTGCGTCATGTGAAAAAAGGCGTAGATGCCAAACGTCAGATCGAGGCGGGTCAATGGGTCGTTGCCGCGGGAATAGAGTTAAGTCTCTATGTTGTATTGGGGTTGGGTGGCGTGGCTTTAACCAATCCGCATGCAGACGCAACAGCAAATGCGCTCAACCGGATTAATCCTGACTTCATCAGGCTTAGAACTTTTGTGCCGAAAATCAACACACCAATATTGGATGAAGTTGAGTCCGGCACATTTAAAATGCTGGGGCCGCATGGTATTCTGAAAGAAACCGAACGGTTAGTGAGACAATTAAACGTGACTTCGTATTTAGCCAGTGATCATTACACAAACTATATTGATGTACACGGCAAACTACCGGAGTCGCAAAACCAAATTATGACGCAGATTAAAGCAGCATATCAGTTACCTGAATCTCAATTTCGTCCTTTTTTTATTGGAGAGCACTAAATCTTACATATCAACCGCCATAATCGATTTCTCTCACTGCATTAATTGGCCCCTATGTTGCTTAATGCCTTTACATGAAAATTGGCACACGAAAACTGAAATCAAAACTGGACCAACTTTACTCGGCATACAACCAGAAACAGTATATTGATCCTGATCCATTGCTGTTTCTTTACAACTATCCCGATGTCCGGGACAGGGAGATCGCAGGGATTATTGCCTCAAGTCTGGCATATGGCCGGGTGGCCATGATCATGCAAGCTGTGTCGGCTGTGCTTAAAAAGATGGGACCTGACCTTCGCGGGTTTGTAATGAATGCCGATCCGGAAAGCATTGCCGGTATGTTTCAAAACTTTAAATACAGGTTTGCTACAGGGGAGCACTTAAGCGCCCTGATCATGGGGCTTCAGGCGGTTATTGCCGATTACGGCTCCCTGGCTGCCTGTTTTACTGTGGATCAGGCGGGTGGGACAGATCTGTCTGAGGGACTTGTCCGGATCAGAACACGGGTTGTGCGGGCAGGGGGTGCCGGACATCTTCTGGCGGATCCCCAAAAAACGTCCGCCTGCAAGCGCAGTCACCTGTTTTTAAGATGGATGGTGCGCAAAGATCAGGTCGATCCGGGAGGCTGGTCCAATGTCCCGGCAGCAGCGTTGACCTGCCCTGTGGATGCGCACATGTTTAAAATCGGGCATATGCTTGGATTTACAAAACGCCGCAGTGCCGACGGGGTCTGTGCCGCCCAGATTACCCAAGGCTTCAGGCGAATATGCCCTGAGGATCCGGTGAAATATGATTTCTGTCTGACCCGGTTCGGCATCCGTGACGGGCTTGATATGTCTGAACTAAAACGGTTTTTAAAGGACGATGATTATCATGTATAAAGGGTATGAGCTGCCGCCTTTGATCAAGGGAAAACTTTTAAAACGATATAAACGCTTCCTGGCTGATATTGAACTGGAAAACGGTGAGGTGGTCACGGCCCACTGCCCCAACTCGGGATCTATGAAAGGCTGTGCCCGGCCGGGTGCTGAGGCGTGGATCTCACAAAGCACCAATCCGAAACGAAAACTTAAATACACTTGGGAACTTACCCGGATTGACGGCACGGTCATCGGCATTAATACGCTGGTGCCCAACCGGCTGGTCAAGGCATCAGTGGAAAACGATCTGATCCCGGAGCTTTCCGGTTACAGCCGGGTAACCTCGGAAGTAAAAACCTCCGAGCACACCCGTCTGGACCTGATGCTGGAAGATGACAATAAAAAGCCGTGTTTTGTCGAAATCAAAAACTGCACCCTGGTGGAAAACGGGGTAGCAAGCTTTCCGGACGCCGTTACGACGCGGGGACAAAAGCATATCCAGGAACTTGTGGCCCTTGCTGCCGGCGGACACAGGGCGGTTTTGTTTTTCCTTGTCCAGCGCACAGATGCCGATACCTTTACCCCGGCTGCTGATATTGATCCTGAATATGCAGAAAAATTGATGCAGGCCAGGTTAAAGGGTGTTGAAATTATTGTCCGGGATGTTGTCTTTAATCTGGATACAGATCCGGCATTGATTCGCCTGGATCGATCTTTAAATTTTTTTAGCCCTGATTGACAAACTACCACCATGTAGTATCTTTTTGGAAAAGAAATCCATCTTGTCAAAGGGATGAATATTATGGGATAAAAGGAGAGCCGTTATGTGGGATTATTCGGAAAAGGTGATGGAACATTTCTTGAAGCCAAGGAACGTAGGAGAGCTCGAAGGCGCCAACGCCATTGGTGAAACAGGATCTTTGAACTGCGGTGATGCCCTTAAGCTGTATCTAAAGGTAGACGAGAATGAAAAAATCATAGATGCCTCTTTTATGACGTTTGGCTGTGCGTCTGCCGTTGCCTCATCCTCTGCGCTAACCGAGATCATCAAGGGAATGACCCTGGATGAGGCCGCTAAAATAACCAATGACGACATTGCTGATTACCTGGGTGGGCTGCCCAAAGAAAAAATGCACTGCTCGGTCATGGGCCAGTCAGCCCTGAAAAGAGCCATTGCGGATTTTCGCGGAATTCAGATCATTGAAAAACCCGGAGAGATGGTTTGCGAATGCTTTGATGTTACAGATCTTGAAATTATTGATGCCGTTAAAACCAATGACCTTAAAAACACGGAAGATGTGACCAATTATCTAAAAGCCGGTGGAGGCTGCGGCAAATGCCTGGAAAGAATTGAAGAAATTATACACGAGACCAGGGCGGCCAAGGAAACAGATTCAGCAGCCAATTGATTTAAACAAAGGATTGATATGATCTACACCGATAATAACGCCACCACCCGGGTGGCTGACGAAGTGCTTGAAGAAATGTTGCCATATTTAGGACAGTTCTACGGCAACCCGTCATCAATGTATGGCTTTGCAGATTCAGTAAATAAAAAAGTCCAGCAAGCCAGGGCACGGGTGGCAAGCCTGATTAATGCTGAACCTGACGAAATTATTTTTACCGCTTGCGGCACGGAAAGCGATAATGCAGCCATTAACGCTGCCCTCAGCGCATTCCCGCAAAAAAAGCATATCATCACCACGGCCGTTGAGCACCCGGCCATCAGAAGTCTTTGTCTTCACCTGCAAAAGAAAAAGGGGTACAAGGTGACCTTTGTGCCGGTGGACAAAAAGGGTCGTCTTGATCTTGACACCCTTTACAAGGCCATGTCCGATGAAACCGCCATCGTGTCTGTTATGTGGGCAAACAATGAAACCGGAGTGATCTTTCCCATTGCTGAAATTGCAAAAAAGGCAAAGGAAAAAGGAATCTGGTTTCATACGGATGCGGTTCAGGCGGCGGGCAAAATTCCCGTTGACGTTAAGGCTGCTGGGGTGGACATGCTCTCCCTGTCAGGGCATAAAATCCATGCACCCAAGGGCATTGGTGTACTGTATGTGAAAAAAGGAATCAAGTTTTCGCCTTTTCTCATTGGTGGCCACCAGGAAAAGGGACGCAGGGGCGGTACGGAAAATACAGCCTCCATCATCGCTTTGGGAAAGGCCTGCGAGCTTGCAAAAGCCAATCTTCCCCTGATCGATACACAGGTTCGAGAAATCCGGGACTACCTTGAAAACCGGCTTTTAAATGAAATCCCAGCGACGTCCGTGAATGGAGACAGGAAAAACCGCCTGCCCAACACCTTATCCATTGGCTTCGATGCCGTTGAGGGTGAATCCATCCTTATGCTGATGAACCAGGCCGGTATATGCGCATCTTCCGGTTCTGCCTGCACCTCAGGCTCCCTGGACCCTTCCCATGTGCTCATGGCCATGCAGGTGCCTTTTAAATCAGCCCACGGCTCCATTCGATTTTCATTATCCCACTATAATACCAAAGCGGAAATGGATACCATCGTAGAGACCCTGATACCGGCCATCGATAAGCTGCGGCAGATGTCACCATTCTGGAAAGATGGTAAAGTTGTGTGATTACGATTTTTTTTTTTTGCGTGGGCTGCATTGTCTCATATATAACGGATCACGCCAGCCCATTTAAATAGAAAGGTAATCATGTTGTACCGGGTAAAGGGCTCAAAAAAACCTGCCATAAGTCCTTGGTGATGAAAACTAAATCATGAATTTAATCTTCAAATTAAATTGTTTGGGATGTTAGAATGTCTTTTCTCGACAGGGCGCTACGGATTGCTAATTCCCCCCATTTCCGCATTGAAGAAATAAATTTGGCCCCCGGAAGACTGCATGTATGCCTGTGGCCAAATTTATTTTCCGCCTTGAACTTGGAAAAATTATCTATAGTGCTCCAACTTTGGTTTTTCTGGGCACATATTTTGCTTTGTTTGGAATAATTTGTAGACAATTAATATAAATATTGATACATCCACAATAAACCCGAATATCTTGGAGCTTTTATGGATGTTTCAAATTACCAATTTGCCGAAGATGAAATCTCCCAACTGAACAAATACAGGGATCACCAATCTGATGCAAGACTAAAGGTGCGGTTTATCGCACTGCTGATGCTGGCAGAAGGAGTGGAACTCCACACAACAGCGTCTGTTGTTGGCAAGTCGATAAAAACTATAGGAAATTGGTTTTATCAGTACACCACAAAAGGTATAGCCAGCTTAAATTCGTTTCAATACAAGCCGAAACAATCGTTTTTATCCCCGGAACAAATCGAGGAGATTGTTGCCTGAGTCAAAACGAATAATCCAGGAAAAATTAAGGAGATTCAAGAGGTTATAACTGAAAAATTTCGACCTGTGCGGGTGGCCTCAAGCAACTAGTTTAAAATCCAAACTCTTTGTTTCAAACCATTTATCATTTTCTTTGTTACGTTTTATTGCTGTGATTGTTGCCAGGCCTAAAGAGCCTTTTTTTGACCAACTCATCCCATTATGTTTCTGACGGCTTGAGACTACAAGATCATTCATTTTTTCACCGATAGCACTGGAATTACATAAATTCAGTTCTTTCCTTACTGCATAGCAAGGAATGTACGGTTTATTCCTTTTCAGATATTCAATCAGCTTATCTAACGACTCTATTTTCTTTATAGAATCTTTACCAATCGATTCCAGATGGGCCACAGCCTTATCGGTCAGGCCATGCCACAATAACGGCTTAAGCTTATCAAGCGTCTCGTTGCGGATTTTACGTCCTTTCAATGCCAAGCTCAATTGTTCTTTGCATTTCTTTTCCAAATGATACCAATCAAGGATGATCCCAATATTCTTATACCAGCTGAACCCCTTGAAAATTGAACTATTCAAGGTTTTATGACCGTCGGTGAAAAACTGAATACGGTTACCAATCAAGCCATTGTGAAACAGAAATGCAGTTAAAAAAAGTAAGACATCTTTTGTGCCAGGACCGTTTAACACATACTTTCCAACTTCTACCTTTGATATATGGGCAATTGTATTGTGGATATACTTTCTTTTTCCCCGTACCGATTTGATACCACCAGGACGGAACTCTTCTTGTTTCTTAACATGAACATCATCAATTGAAATCCGAGTGCTACTGCCAGGATCTTCGTAAGGAACAGGATTGTTCAAGATGTCTTCTGCATTGATATTATTGTCCCGGCAACATTTATCAACGGCGTTGAGCACATTCCGTCTGGATACCGTCACTGGGTGGGCATTATTATATTCGAGTTTGATTACCTGACATGTGCCATCTTCTGAGAACCCATTTTCTGATAGGATAGAACGTGCGTTTTTGTCAATATAATCAAAAACCTCTCGTCCTTCTTTCTCGTTGCACTCATGAAGTGTCCGGTATGGCGTTCCTCCTTGCTTTTGATGTCGAATCCGGTTAATCAATTGTGCGGTTTTCTGATAAGATTGCTCGGTATCCCCATGGATCAGGGCTATATCTTTAAATCCTACGGTTTTGTAAATCTCAACCCCTCTTAAGCTGCTAAACAAATCTCGCGCTGTGTTATAGTGACTTTGGCTCTCATGTAAAATGCTATGTGTTGTAAAATCAAACCGCCCAATTTCACCGTCAACTCTGTATGGATGAGGATTGGTTATGATTTTCTCCCCTTCTCCAGCTTTTATTTCGGCTTTTTTTTTGAAATTTGGCTGAAATGGTTAGATACCGCTTTTCGTATTGTCGGGTAAGCTGTTTGCAATACGGATTTTTCACACATATCAATACTGATGGCATCTTTCTCAGTTATTACCGTTGAGAAACTTCCATCGCTATTTTGAGTGATCTCATGATTTTCGCTCTCATCACATTCTTCCAACTCAACGTGGACCTTAATTCTGTATTTTGACATGGTTTCTCCTTTGAGACGTTATCGCTGTATAGCTTTACATCTCAAATATAGAGGTCCATGTTTACCATTTTTTGTTTGGATGACTTATTACTACCATCGGCTGCTATGTCTTTGAAAATCCACCCGCACAGGTCGAATTTTTTCCATCCACGGCAGGAAAAAATTACTCGAGTTGCTATAGAAGAGTCCAAACTGGTCGTCCTTCGCGCTGATCCTGTTTTAACTCAAGGTCGGGGAGCATGTATCGAATTTCAGAATCCCAAGAACCAAAACAGATCCGTATTCATGCTTACCGCACAAAATGAAAAAGATATGGCAAAAACCGGGCAGGCACTCTGGGATCCCAGAGTGCAGGCATCCCTTAGAGGCGACACGGCATTTATCAATTTGACTGACCCCGAGCTGGACACCCGCTCATTCAGGTTGGGTGACAATTATTATCTGGGCAAAGTGTCGCCAATCCCGTTTATGGATTATTATGCCAATACCTACCCATTGTGGTTCATCGGTGTGATTGCGATCCTGTGTTTCAGCCTTGCGATGCTGCTGTATATGCTGCTGCGGGCAAGAAATAAAAGGAGACTTACAGGTGAATAAACTAAAAACAGCCTGCCTGTTAACCGCCTTAGGCTGCTGCCTGGTGCTTGCAGGACCTTGTTTCGCAGACGCGCCGGGCACCTGGGAGTATTACCGCAGCCATTTTGTTTCAAAAGACGGGCGGGTTATTGATTTCTTTCAAAAAAAGACCAGTCATTCTGAAGGCCAGGGATATGGCATGCTCCTGGCCGTTGCCCATAAAGACCGGGCGTCTTTTAACCGCATCTACAAATGGACCCGGGAAAACCTTATGGTTCGGACCGACCCCCTTTCAACCTGGCAGTGGGGTATGCGTATCAACGGTCAATGGAATATCCTTGATTACAACAACGCAACCGATGGAGATCTGCTGATCGCCTGGGCCCTGCTTGATGCTTCCGAATTGTGGTCCGAACCGGATCTGGCCGCCCACGCATTGTCCATTATCGCCGCAATTAAAAATGCTCTGGTGATTAAAAAATACGGCCGTATGGTCCTGTTGCCTGGATATTTCGGCTTTTCATCCCCTGAAGCGGTTATCCTTAACCCCAGCTATTTTGTTTATCCGGCCTTTGAAAAATTTGCACAAATCGATAATCCGAAATTTTGGCATACCCTGGCTGCCCACAGCGTTGAACTTACATTTGGGCATTCCTTGACCCCGCTGGAATTACCCTGTGACTGGATCTCCATGAATGAAAACGGTGTGAAGATCAATGAAAAACGCAGTAAAAATTTTGGTTATGAAGCCATCAGAATTCCTCTTTACATGGCAATGTCCGATGAGCATAAGAATGGGCTGACCCACTTTTCAAAATATCTGTCATTTTATAAAACAACCCAGCTGCTGCCAAATGTGGTGGATTTGGTGGATAACCAGATATCAATGTTCATGGCCCCTGCCGGATTTTATGCGGTTTTTGCACGGTGCTGCCAAGTCATCGGAGAAAAGAAGCTGAGCTCCCAGCTCATGGAAACAGCAGAGAAAAAAATTTTAACGGAAAAAGACGATTATTATTCAAACACGCTTTATCTCCTGGCTCGTTCGGTGAACTTGCCATGAGAATTTCCCTTAAAACGACTGTTATATGCAATATAATATTGTTTCTTTTCTATTGTCCCGCTTTGCCTGCCAAGGAACTGACCGATGGAGAAATTCTGGCCGCGGCTTGGAATCAGTTCAACGAAGGCAAACTGACCGAAGCAGCGAAGGGGTTTCTCCAGCTGCAACTGGCCCCAAATATGGAGTTGAGGCAGAATGCCCGGATGGGACTGGGATATACCCGTTTGAAACAGGGGAAAAAAGAAATAGCCCAATCCATATTTTCGCTGCTGGTCAAAGACGGATATCAATTGCCAAAAACGCTGCCGGCTCTTATGGAAACCTATCCGGAAGACACAAAGGAAAGAGCATTAATTGCCCGGCGCATCCTGAAAATTGATCCCGGGCATGAATTTGCGCTGATCGTTTCTGCATGGGATCATTATCATAACAAAAATTATGCGGCAGCTGAGTTAGATTTTACACGCCTGTCCGCCATCAGCCCCCATGACCAGGATATCCAGATCGGGTTAGGCTACAGCCTGCTGCACCAAAAAAAATTTAAAGAAGCGATAGGCCTCATTGAAGACTCAGGGCGGCAACAATCCGAAAAACTAACGGAGTTACGGAAAAACGTCTATCGCGAAGCAATTTTAAGTAGCCTGGCCCAAAACCGATTTTCAGATGGTAAAGAATTATTCGACCGGCTGGCTCTCCTGGATAATAATAGATCCCAAGAGACGATTACAAATCTTGGTGTTCAGGTCCTTGATGGATATGTGCGCGGGGGCAAGAAGTCTGATGCGTGGAATCTGAAGTCTGATGCGTGGAATCTGGCCGATGATATGGGACGCAGCAGCCTTATAGGTGTCAAACGCGCCGCAGCTTATTTTTACAAAAAATATAATGCACCAATTATGGCGTCCCAGGTTCTTGATGATGACCCGGACGCCTGTTTTGCAAATGCCGATTCCCCCTGGACTGACGCATCTGTTGATTTTCGTTACCGGTCCGGCGATCCCGGACTCTCCCGGCTTAATGAGATCTCATTTCCGGTTTCAGCGACCATCCCGTTACCTTCGGGTCAGCAACTGACCTTTTCCCATGTTTATAAACGACTTGACAGCAGTGATCCGTCTGCCTTTAGGGCAGGCAGTTATTATTGGTACCAAAACGGTAGTCAATCGAAAGCGGCATTAGACAATCAGTCTAACTTCCATCAACTTTGGTTAAGTTATAAAAAAGAAGGGCTATATCCCTTCAACGTGGCCATCGGCACGTCACCCATTGGCGGGGATGTCGGCATAACACCTCTTTTCAATATCGATACAACCGTCAACGGATTTGAGATCGATATTCACCGCAGCGCTGTTGACGAATCCATCCTGTCCTATGCCGGTCTGGATGATCCCTATGGGGATGACGCCTGGGGCCGAGTAACCAAAACCGGAGGGAAATTAGGACATACAATTGTCCCATGGAGAAATTGGTGGCTCAGTGGGCGTATCGGTTTTGATTTATACCGGGGTGAGAATGTGACAAATAACACGGCATGGACGGTTGATTTGGCTTTTGGTCAGACACGGGAACTTGGGAAAAAATGGGAGTTGTCCTATGGTGTTTATAGTTCTTATCAACACTTTGAACGCAACTCTAATTTTTTTACATTTGGCCATGGCGGTTATTACAGTCCGGATCATATGATTTCAACCGGTCCGCTGATACGAATCAAATCCCGCCCCTGTCTTGATTTTTACATAGATCTTCAAGCCTCAGGGGGCTGGATGTGGGAACAAACAGCTGATGCCCCGTTCTACCCGGAACAAATCCCAATATCTGAGAAAGAATACAACGGTATTTATCAAGGGAACGATGATAACGGTCCGACAGCACTCATACAACTTGAAGCATGGAAATTATTGACCCACAAATTTGCCATTGGGACACGTGCCAAGATGAACCTGACGTCTGAATACAATGAGTGGCAGATTGGATTAAACTTAAAATATTATTTTAAAAAACAAAAAAATTTCTGGTAAGGGGTGAAACCTGTTGATCAAACAACTGTCAGGAATAACGCATACAGAGGTCAAGGATAAAAAGGGGGATGCCACAACATGCCGTCTGCGGGTAAGGGGCATTAGACAGATTTAATCCTCGTCCAATTCACTGTGAATCTGTTCCATCCAGTCCGGACTTTTCAGCGCCTCAATGACCATATAGGGGATTGGTTCTAACGTCGGCCGCCGTAGGGGCAGGCCCCCGTGCCTGCCCTAACGAGGGCAACCACAAAGGTATTATTCCGATCATGGGCCTTAAAGCCACGGCTGTGACCAGTACCGGGTTGGTCATTTTGCTGATCAGTACGTATATTCGCCTCCATCATTAGTGGGCATGTTTATGGACAAGGGGATGTCGTAACCCTTTCCGGCCTTTATAAACGCCGCGTGTTTTTTTTGTGCATGTTTTTAAGCGTTCAGGTTGACATTTCAACCGCCTTCATCTTATACAACATGAAGGTGATATCCGGATACCGGTGAACCGGCAAAACAATTATAAATACAATAGGGTATAGACTCTTTTGAGTATGAAACCTGAACAGATTCTTGTTGTTGATGATGAAAAGCGCATTGTTGACAGCATTGTCAGATGTCTTACCAGCCAGGGGTTCCGGGTCTTCTGTGCGTATGATGGCCTGCAGGCCGTCACCTTGTTCAATACACACAAGTTTGATCTGGTGCTGATGGATATCTCCATGCCCGATATGGATGGGTATGAGGCGATGGCCAGGATGTTTGAGATAGATGCCGAAGCACTTGTCATCATCATGACCGGATTCGCCTCTGTAGAGTCTGCAGTCTCAGCTGTGAAACAGGGTGCCTGGGATTACCTTAAAAAACCTTTTGAATTTGCGGATCTGCTTAAAACCGTTAATAACGGAATTGCCCAACGAAAGCTGATTGCTGAAAAAAAACTCTACGCCGCCCGCCTTGAAGCCTCTGAAAAAAAATACCAGTACATGATTGACAATTCACCGGATCTAATTTTCACCCTGGATGAAAACTTTTGTTTCTCTTTTGCCAATCAACAATTTGAATACCTTCTTGGGTACTTGCCCCTGGAATTAAAAGGCACCCCGTTCGACGCGATTCTACACGAGGATGACCGCAGCAAACTGCCCCGGCTGTTTCAGGCCGACGGTCCGCCCACCCGGGGTTTATCCCCCGGCTGCAGTATTGCACTGAATCTGCGTTTTAAAAAAACCGGTGCCGGTGAAAACGGATATGATCCATATTCCGATTTTGCATTCATTGAGATGAAGGCCTCGGTTCTTACCCTGCCGGATATCAAATCCATTCATGATTTCAGGGGTATTTATGCTGTGGCCAGGGATGTCACCGAGCGTATACAGCTTGAGACCCAGTTTCGCCAGGCCCAGAAAATGGAAACCATTGGTACTCTTGCCGGCGGTATTGCCCATGATTTTAACAACATCCTTATGAGCATACAGGGGTATACCTCCCTGGTTAAAATCGGGTTTAACAGAGATTCAGAGGAATATAAACGGCTGTCCAACATTGATGAGTATGTTCACAACGGTGCCGAAATGGCACGCCAACTTCTGGATTTTTCCCGGAAGAATAGCCGCCAGGTAGCCACCACCCTGAACATAAATTATTTGCTTAAGACCTCAGCCAAAATGTTCGGCCGCACCAGAAAAGATATCATCATCCACCAGGAACTGGATAAACATCTGTGGCCCATAGTGGTGGATGAAAGTCAAATCAAGCAGGTGCTTATGAACCTGTTCGTCAATGCGTGGCATGCCATGCCCAAAGGCGGTCGGATTGTAGTAAAATCTGAAAATGTGACCATGGATAACCGTCAGGCCCAAAAGGTTGGCCTTGACCAGGCCGGCGATTATATCAGGGTCGGTGTGACAGATACCGGCACGGGTATGGACAAGGAGACTCTTTCCCGCATATTTGATCCCTTTTTTACAACTAAGGCCCGGGGACAGGGAACCGGCCTGGGGCTTGCCACAGCATACGGAATCATCAAAGCCCACAAGGGCACTTTTCACGTCGAGTCCTCCCCCGGCAAGGGCAGTGTATTCATGTTTTTTCTACCCGCTGTAAAAGACCGGACGCACACAACTCATGTCCTGCCTTCGGTGGAAAATAAAGCTCGCCTTATTCCAGGCAAAGGCCGGGTGCTTTTGGTGGATGATGAAAAAGAGGTGATAGAAGTCTGCAAGGAGATGCTTGAAGCCCTTGGCTACGAAGTACTTGTTGCCGGTGCAGGGGCCCAGGCCGTATCCGTAGTTCAAAATGATACCCAAGGTATTGACCTGATGATTTTAGATGTCGTCATGCCCGGCATGGACGGGGTCCAAACCTATGACGTTGTGCGGCATCTGAATCCGGACATCCGGGTGCTGGTCTGTTCAGGGCTTTCTCCGAAAAAAGAGATCCGGCAGATGATCGACAACGGATGCAAAGATTTTTTATTAAAACCCTTTGACATCGCCAAACTGTCGGAAAAAATTGAATCCGTATTTAGTGCTTGAGGGACTCCGAAAAGATACATACTACAAATTGTGCGCCGAGTCTCTGGAAGCAAACCCTAAAATCGAGGAACACAATGACCTATACCATCCACCCCGTTGCCATGGGGACAAAAGTATTTGACAAAAGCATGATGACCTACCAGTACGGACAGGGTGAAACCTATACCATTCCCATTTTTTGCTGGATAATTAAGGGCGGTGACAAAAATATCTTAGTGGACACCGGCGAAATGAATCCCATACAGTCTGAGCAAAGGGAAAAGGCCATTAACGGAAAAATTTATACCTTTGAGCAGGGCTTGAAAAAACACGGGCTTGCACCTGAAGACATCGATATTGTCATCCACACCCATCTGCACAACGATCATTGCGAAAACGACTATAAGTGTGAAAACGCCATATTTTATGTACATGAGCAAGAACTTGAATCCATCCACAACCCGCACCCCTTGGATTACCGCTACCTGGAAGATTTCATTGAAGATGTAGAGGAAAACGGACAAATCAGAATAGTGAAGGAAGACGGCCCCATTGTTGACGGTATCTTTGTTAAACATACGCCGGTCCACACCAAAGGAGGCTTGACCGTTTTCATTGATACACCAAAAGGCAAAGCGGCCATCACCGGCTTCTGCATCATTGAAGAAAACTACAATCCCCCGCCGGAAATCAAAGGCATGGAAATGGACGTTATCCCGCCGGGCACCCATGTGGATGCCTATGCGGCTTATGATATCATGGTGCAGGTAAAAAAAGAGGCGGACATTCTTATCCCTCTTCATGAACCCCGGTTTGCTTGTGGTGATCCCTTGGGTATTTAAGGATCAGGGACTCCATAATAAATATTGAAAGTCTCTTTTTCCGGGAGACATTCACCTAAAAAACAGGAGGATACAGAATTCCAATGAGAATAAAAAAATTATTAATCACCGCAATCATCTTTGCTTTTGCCGGAAGTACCGCCTTTGCACAAGACTGGCAGATGGATAAAGACCACACTGAAATACGGTTTGAGATCAAACATATTCTGACAACCGTCTCCGGGTACTTCAAGGACTATAAAGCTACTGTTTCTTTTGATCCCGAACAAGTCGAAAATGCAGCATTTAATTTTACGGTACAAGTCAAAAGTGTGGATACCAATAACGAAAAAAGGGATGCCCACCTCAATTCCCCGGACTTTTTCAATAGTGAAAAATATCCTGAAATGACTTTTGTTTCAAAAAGGATTTCAAAACTTCCCAACGGCCATTACGCCTTAGAAGGGGTGCTGACCATTAAGGATGTGTCGAAAACAATTAAAACTGAATTTGAATATTTTCCTCCCAAACCGCATCCGCTTTTAGAGGGAAAGGAAGTCAGCGGTTATGCGACACAATTTACCTTAAACCGCTTGGATTATAACGTAGGAGACGGAAAATTTTTAAAAATGGGGGTTGTCGGGCAGGATGTAACCGTCACCATTACCATGGAAGCATTAAAAGACAAGTAAATCATCACAGGGCCTAAGATGCCCGTCTCATATATCATAAGGGCATCTCCCACAAATCTATAAATATTCATTTTTTAGATGGGAGAACTTATATTGAACACCCCGAAAATAAAGGCGGTTAGAATAATTGAACCCCCTATCAATCAAATCAGTTGAAATTTAGAGGGCTCTCAAGCTCGGCGATACCGGATCTCTACTTTTTCTTCATCTCCTGGCCGCAACACGATAATGGAACGTTGCAGGCATCCTCGGATCCCGCAGTGCAGGAACATGGTTTTTGCACTTTTAATTCAAGACCACAAACCTCACATACGAACACATCGCCTTCTTTCATATCGCAACAATTAGCCATTCGTCTACCTCCTTTGATTCGGTGTGCAATTTACGATTAAGGATCTACGCTGAAATTTTTAAAGAGTTACATATAGTGAACATATTTCAGCTATTCACTACAATTTATTTGTATTTATGGTTAAATACAATAATTAATTTAATGTATTGCTCGGAAGATGTTTGCTTACGGTTGGATTTTTCTTTTTTTATAATTTTGGCAACAGCATCTGATTTATCATCCCCCGAAGCGAATATGACAAAAGCTACCTGCGACAACCGGACCAGGCAAGCTTTTATTCAGATAAAAACAGCATTTTAAGGTTGCCACAGGGGGGTAGCATATGCAATACACGTATGTTGAAATGCATTGAAGCAAAAAGATATGAACGGATAGTGATACACCAAAACGTTAAGGAGAAAATCAATGAAAAGATGGCAATGTACTGTATGCAAATATATTCATACAGGAGACGAACCCCCTGAAAAATGTCCGGTGTGCGGTGTCCCCGCAAGTAAGTTTGTGCTTCTTGAAGAAGATTCAACCATTGATACACCTGAGGCTGAGCCGGCGGCCGATGAAAACAAAACCGAAATACCGGATGCGCCACCTTTAGAAGAAGAAGGCCGTGCGGCTGTCTACCGGAGAAAGGCGACTGTCTACATGGAAAAAACGGCTGACCTGATGCTTGAGCACCATGCCCATCCAATGTCGGTTCACCTGCCTAACGGTGTCATCCCAGTGGTCGCAGCCCTGTTCATTCTCGCTTGGTTTTCCGGTTCGGAGCTGCTGGTAAAGGCTGGATTTATCAATCTGGTATTTGTTATCATTTCCCTGCCTCTGGTTGGGTTGACAGGCGTTCTTGAGTGGAAAAGAAACTATAATCAGGCACTAACAAAGATTTTTAAAATAAAAATCGCCGCTGCAATGGTAACCGCGATCTGTTGTATTACCTCAATTATTTGGTATCTGGTCAATCCGGAGGTGCTGGTATCGCCCGGGGCCTGGCTATTTGTCATGATTAATCTGTTGATGCTTGCCGCAGCCGGAGTGGCCGGATTTATTGGCGGAAAACTGGTTTTTAAGGATTAAAACTCGATCATCGAGTAAAAAGGGCTGTTAGAGCCGCACACAACCAGTGAAAATAAGCAGAACACCCGGACACCAGCAAAACTGCTTGCCACCCGGGTGTTTTGCTCAAATCATTTATCTAAATTTGCCTGATTTAAAAATTTGTGTCAACGCGTCGGCCACAGTGTTGTATTCAAAACGGAAGCCGGCTGTTTCCAGAGCAGCAGGAAGCGCTTTCTGGCTGCAAAGAAACGAAGCCCCAAGCTGTCCCATAAAAAGTCTAATAAAAAAAGCCGGTGCAGGCATGAACGCAGGGCGGTGCAAGACCCGGCCCAATTCCTCGGCAAACTCTTTTTGACGGATAGGAACCGGTCCTGTAAAATTATAAATCCCCTGGGCATTGTGTTCCATTAAAAAAAAGACAGCCCGGGCCAAATCATCCAGATGAATCCATGAAAACCACTGATCCCCAGATCCCAAAGGCCCGCCCGCGAACATCTTGAACGCCCGGGACATCACCGCAAGGGCTCCTCCTGAACCAAGAACCACGCCGAATCTCATTATCGCCACCGTTGCCCCCTTTGATGCGGCCTTTTGGGCCTGCGCTTCCCAATCCCGAGACACCTGGGCCAAAAATCCTGTGCCGTACGGTTGTGTCTCAAATAAAGGTGCATCACCCCGATCACCGTAAGCGCCTACTGCAGAAGCATTGAGCAACTGTCCGCCGAAGTTGTCGGGCATGGCATCCACCAGATTTTTGGTGGTTTGAATTCTGGAATTATAAATGGCTTCTTTATATTCCTTTGTCCAGCGGTTAAAAATATTTCGTCCCGCCAGGTTGACGATGACATCCGATTGCGCCACAAGATCCTGCCAGTCCCCCGGCAACGAGGTATCCGCACTGGTCCAGAAAAAATTATCGTACTCATCAGCCATGGAATTGTTTCGCGAAGTACCGAGTCCGTTTACCTGCCAGCCCGCATCCAGATATTTTTTTGCAAGGGTCTGTCCCACAAAGCCGGAGGCACCGGTGATTAAAACCGTTTTCATGTGTTAACTCCCTTTCGATTGTGATTAAAACTAAATCCTATTATTACATAGAGGCACAATCTGGGCCAGCCCGATTCGCAATATTTCCAAAATTTCATATTCGACTCGTTTTTCAAAAAAAGCCTTGCATATTTTTTATCCGGTATTAATTTTGTTGTAAGATTAAATAAGTAAAAGCTTACTTATTAAACTTTAGTGGAAGTAAAGCTATTTGGATCATAGATCAAAGGGGGTATTATGAAAGATAATAAATGTAAATCCGAAAACTTTTTTAAATACTTTTTAAGCAGTCTGTTCGTTGTATTTTCCCTTGGGTTTGTTGTTATGGGCTTTACCTTCTTGCCGATCATCGGGTTTGTTCTGGCCTTACCTGTGTTGGCCATTGCCTTCGTTATAATTCGTACGCGTCTTAACGATAAGTGTGAACTTGATTTCAACGCAGATGTTACCTGAAAAGCCACTTAAATACTGCACAATGTATGATTGTTAAGGGGATAGGAAAAATAAATGCTACAGATTTTGAGTTGATTCCTCTTTTTTCCGATCCCCTGTTTTGTAAGGGGTGTCTTATCTGATAATGGGTGTAATGTTTGTCTGAAAATATAAATCAATTAAAGAGGTTCTTGCGAAACGAAATTGTTTATTGTACTCATGAAGCATTAATAATTTTTGCAAACCGCTTTAAAGATCGGCTGACAACTATGGACACCTGCTCAAAGAAATGCATCAACCCGGAAGAGGTAAAAAAAACGCTGAAAACCATGCCGTCACCCGACACGATCCTGGGGCTTTCAGAAATATTCAAAGCACTGGGAGATGCCTCCCGGATAAAAATTGTCACAGCTCTTCTGGAGCGGGAACATTGTGTGTGTGATCTTTCCGTACTTTGCGACCAAAGCGAATCTGCCGTATCCCACCAGCTTAGGGTATTAAGAACTCTTCGGATCGTTAAAAATCGACGCCAGGGAAAAAATGTATATTATTCCCTGGATGACGACCATGTCCGCACACTGCTTCAAATGAGCATTGAACACATCTCCCACTAACTCAGATACCGTCTTTTATACCACTGCCGACTGCTGAACTTCTTTTCGGACAGACCCGAATTTTCACCATCGACAAAACTTTTAACTTGAATATATGAACAATAGCTCATATATTCATACGTAGATAAAATAACGAATTATACATATTGGTTATAAAATAAAACCAGGACAAAGCTATGATGACCATAATAAAAGACATCTTCCTTGAAATCTGGCATGTTTACCTGGATGTATCGGTATTCATGCTTTTCGGCTTTTTGATGGCGGCGCTGCTCTATGTATTTTTCAAAACAGACCGGATTAAAACATATTTAGGTAAAGGCCGGGTGAAACCGGTGCTGCTCGCAGCCATCTTCGGCATTCCTATCCCCTTGTGCAGCTGCGGGGTGATTCCCGTGGTTACAGGTTTAAAAAAACAGGGTGCGAACGATGGCGCTGCCCTGGCTTTTATGATCGCCACCCCGGAATCCGGTGTGGACTCCATTGCCGTATCCTGGGCCATGCTGGATCCGGTAATGACTGTCATGCGGCCCATTGCAGGATTTATCACAGCCATATCCACCGGCATTACCGCAAACATATTCAGCAGCCGGGATCAGAAAAAACCGTCCATCACACCGGAACCTTTTTTTGTACAGGCCCCACAACCGGAGCCCCCCTGCAGTTGCAGTTCTGAGAGTTGCACAAATTCCCCCGGCAAAACAGTTCATGAAGCGCCCCTTTCAACGCGCCTGGCACAGGGATTAAATTTTGCCTTTGGCGAACTGCTCACCGATATTGCCAAACCCTTTGCCATTGGGGTGGTCATTGCCGGCTTCATTACATTTTTTTTCCCTTCCGGGATCAGTACATGGTCCCAGAATAATCCACTCCTTTCCATGCTGGTCATGCTGGTTGCCGGCATCCCTATGTATGTGTGCGCCACGTCGTCAACACCCATTGCCGCAGCGCTGATCATTAAAGGACTAAACCCGGGCGCCGCCCTGGTATTTCTGCTGGCAGGCCCGGCCACCAATGCCGCCACCATGGGAGTGGTGAAAAAAATTTTTGGCGGCCGGGCCCTGGCGATCTATCTTGGTATGATATCCGTCTGCTCCCTGGCAATGGGCTCCTTGTTGGACTTAACGTACAAGCTGCTGGCTATCCAGCCGTCCGTGGTGATGGGAAAAGCGTCTGAAGTGTTGCCCTACGGCGTTGAACTGGCCGCCGCCCTGATCCTGGCAGCGCTTCTGGCAAGAAGCCTGTTTAAGCGCCGAGACTGTCACTGCCACGATCACGATCACATGCACAACGGGAAGGCGCCCACGGAAAAGATGTAAAAGTCGTTGAAACAGTTAAATCCATGCATATCTGGGGTCAAACGTTAATCTGTGATTATTGCTCTCGGAAAACTTCTAAAAAATCAAAATTCGCCCCTGATTCAATGCCACCTCGGATTTTGACAAATGGCTGGAAAATTTATCCAAAAATTCTTGTTGGATGGTTTTCATCGTGTTATTCTCCAGGAAATGCTGTTCTGAACTGCTATGATCAACAAATGAATCGGCCGTATGGGGCTGATATCAGGGTGCCAAGCCTTTCAAAAATTCGTGAAAGACGGAGTTAAGCTTCTTCAAGCCATCCAGGACGTGTATCTTGAAAAGCAGGTGAGCATTATCTGACACCACCAACAATTATATGGCTGCGGGGAGGTTACGGGTGGTTCTGTCTTTCACAACGGATAACAGCGCACAAACCAACACGTGAGGAGCATATGAAACAAAACAACGATCTACCTTGGCAAAACCTGTTTCCAATAGCCTCTGACATACCTGAATCCATTTTAGAGGATCTGCCCTACATCCAAACTCAGTATCTGATCAATGGAGAAATTCGGAACTGGGATGGTCCCCGCCAGGAGGTGCTATCGCCGGTCTGGGTGGCCACAGACGAGGATCCGAGTCCCTTTTTTATCGGAGAATATCCCCTGTTAACACAAGCGGAGTCACAGCAGGCACTGGATGCGGCTGTGGCCGCCTATGATCATGGCCGCGGTTTCTGGCCCACCCTGTCTGTGGGTCAAAGAATTGAGCACATGGAAACATTCACATTTCGAATGATGGAAGAAAAGGACCGGGTGGTACGATTTCTCATGTGGGAGGTTGGCAAACCCCTTCAGGATTCAATCAAAGAATTCGACCGGACCATCCAATACATCAAGGAGACCCTTGCAGCTCTCAAAGACCTGGACAGGAGAGGTTCCCGGTTTACCATTGAAGAAAAAATCATCGGCCAGATCCGGCGCTCCCCTTTGGGTGTCGTGCTGTGTATGGGGCCCTTTAACTACCCTCTCAACGAAACATTCACCACCCTGATACCGGCCCTTGTCATGGGAAATACCGTGATTTTAAAACCGCCCAAACACGGCGCTCTTCTCTACGCCCCTTTGCTCAAAGCCTTTTGTGATGTTTTCCCCAAAGGAGTGATCAATATCATTTACGGCCAAGGCCGAGAAATGATTCCCCCGCTCATGGCATCAGGCCGTATTAATGTCCTGGGATTGATCGGGACGAGCCGGACGGCTAACGAGCTAAAAAAACAGCACCCCTATCCAAACCGGCTTCGCTGTGTTTTGGGGTTGGAGGCGAAGAACCCAGCCATTATTCTCAACGGAGCGGATTTGGATTTGACAGTCAAAGAATGCATTCTGGGCTGCCTTTCATTTAACGGCCAGCGGTGTACCGCCCTTAAAATTTTGTTTGTCGAACAACCCATTGCCCAGGAATTTCTTGACCGATTTGCCGCGGCGATAAATGAACTGGTCGTCGGCACACCCTGGAAAGAGGGCGTCTTTGTAACACCTATGGCAGAAAAAGGCAAAACCGACTACCTGAAGGATCTAGTTTCAGATGCAGTTGACAAGGGGGCCTGCATCGTCAACAACGGCGGGGCCAGGGTTTGCGGCAGCTACTTTTCCCCGGCAATCTTATATCCGGTCACTCACAACATGAGGGTCTTTCATGAAGAGCAGTTTGGGCCGGTAATTCCGGTTCTGGCCTTTACCGATGTCAAAGAGCCCATTGAATATATGATCCATTCAAATTACGGCCAGCAGGTGAGCATTTTCGGCAAAAATCCCGACCAGGTGGCGGAAATGATAGACCCGCTGGTAAATCAGGTATGTCGGGTCAACATCAACTGCCAGTGTCAGAGGGGGCCGGATACCTTTCCTTTTACGGGACGGAAGGATTCGGCGGAAGGAACCCTTTCCGTGTCTGACGCCCTGCGGGTTTTTTCGATCCGGACACTGGTGGCGGCCAAGGAAACGGATCAGAACAAAAAAATTATTACGGATATCGTCCGACAGCGTAAAAGCAAATTTTTAACAACCGATTTTATTTTATAAAAATGCTATGGCTCTGCGCCAGGGATACTCTTTTTTTGTGTTTCGGCATTTTACCCTGAAAAGATGAAAGGAAGACCGCCTTGTTACAAAAAATAAAACTCATTTCAGGATTGATTTTGGTGACCATCATATTGGTTATTTTTTTTCAGAACACCCAGGCTGTAGAAACCCATTTTTTATTTTGGACGATGACCATGCCCAGGGTTGCACTTCTGGCAATCACCATGCTCATTGGTATTTTTATCGGCATGTTGATCGCGTTTACCCTGTCGGGGAAAAAGCGCCAATAGCGCAACTTTTTATCGGAAAAAGGCATCAATGCGCGCCGCAATATTGGCCTTAATGTTTTCGAAAAAAAGTGAATAGTCAAAGGCGTGGTAGACCCCTTCCGGGAAATGACTACCTTGGACAATAACCAAGGACAAATTCTCGGGCTGGACAATCAGGCCGCCATCTACAATCTGCGCCGAAGTGAAATAGGGATAGACCGTGGCCTTGCCGGCGTTATCGAAAAAAACGGAGCCAAGGTTCTTTACAGCAGGGACAAAGGCGCTGTCCATGGTCCACGACAGGGGATTTACCGACAGAGCTCCTTTTTTGAGAGTCAACTGATTGTCGCCCTTTCGCCATTGTATTGTAGGAAATGACACATCCTGTTTGGTCTGAACGTTTACACATACGTACAGAGGAGTTTGTAGCGAGATCCGCCGGGGTCAAGGACCACCCTGGAAGCAAGGCCGCAATGAGGCGTTTTTCGGCGCCGGTTGAGCCCCAATGCTCAAGAAGAAGATCCGTCAATATCATGGACCCCTGGCTATGGCCGGCCAAGAAAAAAGGGCGGCCGTTATTTTCATATGTTAAGTAATGGGACAGGGCGCGCCAGACATCATTGTGTACGATCTCTTGCAATGGTGCGGCCTTGGCATCACTCAAACCCAGGCCGGCTAAATTCATCTGGCGATACATGGGGGCGTATATATTCGCCTGTCCGTCAAAGACAGAAGCCTGAGTATTTACGGCCTCCATGGCTGCGGCTCGCATGTCCGGTCTGGTCGTATCCATTATCCAATCCGTATCATTAAACAGGACCGTTGGATAAACGAAAAAAACATCAACCGGGGCTATGGGAGCGGTAGGTTTTACCAACCAGCCTTCCGGCACCGCATAATCTGGTACTGTCGGTTGAGTCTTTAGATCTAATGGCGGCATGGCATGGCAGGGGAGAAATAGCGCCAGGCAGAAAACAGTTGTTATAATCATCGAATGTAAGATTTGCAACTTGCTGTTTTTCATTACTTTTCAATCAATTCTATGTCGTTAGAAGATAAAATCATCCTTGTATGATCAAGATTCTTTCTGTCGCACTTTTTTATGAGCTTATGATCAAATTTCATTAAGGTTGATTCATCCCATAAAATGCAGACCTGGTTGTAATCATCTATATCTTCAATGTAACCTGTATATCCAGATAAGTAATTACCTTTGAAATCAGGATCTTTCGTCCCACCTTTAACTCTAATGTAGTCGCCTTTTTTCATGTAATGTGCTCTCTTTTGTCAGGTGTCTGGGGTCAAGATTTGACCCCATTCTCACATTCTCATACAAGTCTCGTCGTTTCATCCAACCATCACTGTGTCGTGGATAGCGTCCTCGGGCAGTCCTCAGAGAATGTCAGCCTTACAATCCTCTAGGATCAACTCAATCGCCTGACGCAGACTCACCTTGGTTTCCTCTATCGTCTCGCCCTGTCCGTTGGCACCGGGCACCTCCGGACAGATGGCCCAAAAGCCGCCCTCGGGCGCGGCTTCTATGATTGCTGTGAATTCTGCCTTCATTGTAATCTCCTATCCTTTGTTGTTGACCGAACGGTCGAACTGAACAGATCCAGAATCGGGGGAATCCATGATACAAAATTAATAATTTAGTAAGGTGTCCCCGGAATTAGAAGGTGTCCCCGGAATTAGACCCGGAATTACGCAACATATCACTCTATCTCCCAATCAATGTCGGTTGTGCAGGCATCACCCTTTGCTACCTTTACGCCATTGATTGGTATTTCCCCATTGTTTAACTGTCTTGAAAATAGTGGTATCAGTTTTTTCATATTACTTTTATACGCAACGGGCCAAAGACTCATCAGTTTTTTTCTTGCTTGTTCGTTGATATAAACTTGTCCCGATTTTTGAGCTAACACCATCTACACATACCCGCTATTCTCTGTCACTGCAAAAATAAAATCATCTTTATCTTTAGTCATAGAGGACTTCAGTTCGTCTAAGAGGTCTTTCAGCTCATACTCATAGAGTGAATTCTCCATTTCATCGCCTTGAATCAAAGCTCGCCTCAATACCTTTTCAATTTTTCTTGCAGACAAAATCCCTCTATCTCACGGCCTAAAGATCCTACACGGCCTGTTTCCGGCATCAATGGCCGGATTCCTGGTCTTAAAAAATTCCATTCTCAGCCTCATGAACAATATTCAAAGCAATCTTAAGTCCATGAATAGCCATTCAATTTTGAGATGCGAGCCTCTACATCAGCCTCTTTTACCCCTTCCATCATAGCCGCTTCTGCCGTTCCCATTTCTTTAATCATGGAGATCTCTTCTTACAAGTGCCTTTAATCACAATTCCAGCGATTCAATGATAAATTGAGTTTTTTCATCCATTTTTCACAGCTCCAATATCCGCATTATCTCAAACGAGACCTTCATCTTTCTACCTCCGGGGATTTCTGACAAATTCATGAACAATGTCTGGGGTCAAACCTTGATCTGTGATTATTGCTCTTGGAAAGCCTTTAAAATCAATAATCAAGGTTTAACCCCAATTCTTGACCGGCTCATTTTAACAAGGGTAAATTGACCATGTTTTGCGACTGCGTAAATATAAATCGTCATTGAGAAATATAGTAAAAGGTTCGTGTAATCCCAGAAGTGCTTGAATGCGCAGTTCATATGCTCCTTGATGAGATAGCTCATATAGCATGGAAGCCAGCCAACGAATTATCTGCATTGTGTAAAGCCGTCCATATTTTTGAACAACAGTGGTTGCTCTTGCATGAGCAAAAAACCTTTCGATACTGTTAATGGGATCTCCCGTTTCTTTGCTGTGAATTATGGCAGAGCTTTCACCGTGAATATTTTCCATAATTGCGGCGTCTATCGCGTCCTTTTGACGCTGCTTTTCAGTGTAATGCCGATTGCATATTGGAATTGCTACTTTTTCCCACCACAATGCTACTGGATCCTGTTGCCCTTGGTCTGCTTTTTGACAAGTGATTGAGATTGTAATAGCGTAGTTTTGTTGCAAATAGAGAAAGGACATCTTCAATCCCCTTATGAATCGAATCATTTGGCCGGACACTATAATCTCGATCTTGGATAATGGAAGTACCGATCTCTTCACAATTTTCTAACAATATACCAAGATCATGACCAATTTTGTAAATCCTTGTCAGTTGGGAAGGCCCCATTATTTCTGATCGCATAGTCAGCAAGGAAGATCAGTTTGCCTATTCGCTCTAATCCAATTGAAAGAGCGAAAAATGCTTGAGTGTAATAGCCCGTCTAGTGCATGATTTGCTCGGCCTAATACTGTTATGCCGTGAGCTGATTGCTCGGCCGATAATTGAGCCTCCCGTTGCATTGCTCGCCATTGCGCCCCTAAAGACAAAATAAATCCTTTTTTTATTTATTATCCGAATTAGCCCGGATTCAACAGCCGAATAGTTAACTAGTACAGCTTCAAATCATAATTCTATGGTTGCTAAGGAATGGGTTTTAAATAACTTACCCATTTTGCTATATCCGGGAGCGCAGACGTTATTTTCCTGCAGTAAACGATGCGGGCGAGACGCCCGCGCTCCCAGGTTAAATTATTTCGATCCCATTCCTAAATTTATATATTTATATTTTCAGATAATTGCAAAAAAGACCTGAATCTTGGTCTTGACTATGCACTATACAGAATGTGCCAATATGGTGATAGGCGGATTCTGCCTATTATATTTACAGCTTGTACCCGATCATCCTCAAGAGATCTTGGCGTTTTTTAATGTCGTCCTCTGTTTCAACGCCCTTGGAAGAAAAACCGTCCACCACACCCAGGATGCCTCTGCCCTGGTCGGTCTGGGCCATGATCACCTGCGTGGGGTTGGCTGTGGCGCAATGGATGCGCACCACCTCGGGAACGGTTTGGATGGTGTTCACGATGTTGATGGGGAACATATCTTTCATGAAAATGATAAAGGTATGGCCGGCTGACAGGGCCTGGGCGTTCTTTTTTGCAAGTTCCACCATCTGTTCGTCCGTGCCGGAATGACGGATCAGACACTCCCCGGAAGCCTCGCAGAACGCCACACCGAATTTAGCGTTGGGTACGGTGCAGACAATGGCCTCATGAATATCTTCAACGGTTTTGATGAAATGGGAATGTCCCAGGATAAAGTTGAGTTCTTCGGGATTTTCTATGGTTACGCTGATTAGTTCCATTATATGTTTCCTCCTCGGGATTGAGTATTTTATTTTACCACTGTCGGCCATTTTTTGTAGGGGCAATCCCCTGGGGTTGCCCTTATTAGGGCAGGCACAGGGGCCTGCCCCTACAGCTGCCGACGTTAGAACCACTCCCAAATTATCTTAACTATATGACATTGCGTGGAACCTTATTCCAGTGACAATGCGCCCCATGACAGATCAAAAGCCTGGTCATTCTGCTCTAAATTGGTGATCATAAGAGACGGCATGATCCACGCCTGGCTATCACCGCTCTGGGCCACCCGGATTACGGGAAAGGCGGTCTGCCGGGCAATGGTTTTTACCGTAAGAAACCGGGTGCTGTTTTCCCCTGCCGGGAATCTGGTAAATGCCAGGTGATTGACATTGTTGTGTTCTGCCGATTTCTTGTAATTTTCAAACTCTTCCATATTGTAGATCCGCCCGGGAAGCACCTCCATCTGGGAGGTGGTCCTGGTATCCGTGTCCATGGAAATATAATACTTGTGATCATCCACACAGATTTCATACCCGTCGTAAAGGGTGTACACATTGCCGAGAAGGGTGATCAGTTTTTCAAAATGGGAGATTTTCTTGGCATAGCGCTCTCCTTCCTGGTTTTTGCCCACATGCCGGTAATCGGCCATGAACAGGCAATGCTCGGGCAATAACAGCAGTTCATTCTTGTTGAACTCTTTGAGGATATGTTTTTTAATGGCGTTTCTAACCTTTTCCGATTTGGTGGGACGGCCTGAAATCAGAAAATAGATGCCGGACAGATTTCTATCCTTGCGCCATTCATTGAGCAAACCTGCCTGTTTGCCGCATAACAATTCCAGAAACCGTGAAAAATCCCGTTCAATAAACCGGTCATTGTCCCACCAGGGACCGGTTTCCTCTGGGGACCGGTTCTGCGCAAAGGTGTCGGAAAAATATTCCCCGGCCTTTCTTTCGGAAAAGGATTCCTTTCGGTTAAGAGCTGTGGTGATGCCAAGGGCCGGATCCTGGTAGGTATTGGCCAAAAGAACGCTGACATCTGTGGTCAGCCCGCCAATGTCAATATGGCACACCACAAACTGAAGATTTTCGGCATTGGGATCACGCTGGGCAGCCTGGGAAAAGATAAAGTCGACTTCCTTTAAATCCGGCAGCCGGTCTTTCTGGCCGGACAGGTCCCAGAAGGGTAACAACTTGAGCAGATTCAGGAAATAAAGTTCACACGCCCCGCTTTCATCTGCAGAAATATTGACAAAGGTTTTACGCAAATGCCTCAGATCACTTGGAAACAACCATTTCCATTTCCGGTCCGAGGACAGATTCATGCACACGGAATAGATATTTTCCCTGTATCCGTTTCTCAAATTTTCAATAAACAGGTCCGGTACCGTAACCCGGATTTCCGTGATCACCGGAATGGCAGGGCCGTTCCAGGGACGGTCCTTACTGGGCTCAGTAATATACTTAAAACTGTGTTCAAGTATTTTTTTGATATAAAGCTTGAACTGGGGCACATCACCCCTGTAGGCGGCAAATTTGGAGGCAAATTCATATTTGGCGCTTTTAACAACCTGGCTTGAGCTGACATGCTCTTCACCCATATCAGGCACAAAAGCAAAATCCCGCTCATCCCCGGAAGGCGGATTGATAAAGGCCGAAGGGAATCCGCCCTGGACATCGGAGTCACCATGGACCACATACTGCCATGAGTCGGTGATCTTATCCCGGCCAAAGCTGCAGGGCCAGCACAAAACACTGGTCCGGTAGGAGCCGAAATCAATGAAAAGAATATATTCCTCGTGGTTTTGGACGTCTCTTGGGGTGCGGCCGGCAATGGTTTCATAGTAAAGTTTGCCGTCATCCTCCAGCTCCATCTGGAACTGATCCACTTCTTTTTTCTTGCGTTTGAACAGGTTAAACCACATCTTGGGCATCCTCTTTAATGCGTCTTTCAACAAGGGTGAAATCACCGCGCACCAGCATATTGGGAACGTAAAATTCCGCCATGTTCATGATGATGTGGGGCAAATCCTTTTCCGCGGCACTTAAAAAACCTTTGTTTTCCGGATCCAGGCGTTGACACATGTTTTTCCACAGGACATCGGCAATGGCCTGGCTTTTGGGGGTGTCGGCCAGAAACTGGTCCAGGTACTGGGTGAAAATGGCGTTCCAAAACGCCGTGTGGTCCTGAATCAGCTCTTCTTCGTTGTATTTGATCTCCCGGTCAAAAAAATGCCGCAGGCTTTGGTAGGTATCGTTGAGAATGGCTTTGCGCATGCGTTCCTTGACTTCGGCCACCTCGTCATAACTTTCAATTTCATAGAGCAGGTCAACGGCCTGGGTGTATACCTTTTCAGCCTTCTTGATCCAGGGCATCAGAAACATATTGTCAAGGGCGTCTCTGATGTTGGAGGTGGTGCAGATGTCGCCGAGCATCTGCCGGGACCAGGCAATCCCGCCGTCCTTGTTGATCTCGTCTTTAATTTCACGCAAGCTTTTGTACCGGGACAGATTGCGTATCCAGGTATCCACGTGGGGGCCGGGGGAGATAAAATTCACCGGGTATTCGCTGTTGCAGGGGTTGGTCAGCTGTACCACGACATCAAAGGCTTTATAACTTTTGAAATCGCTTTCAAGGTCCTGCTCCACATTGGTGTTGCCGCAATAGCTTGCCACGGCACTGTCCCCCTGCAGGGACAGGATCAACGGCAGTTTCTGATACGCGTGGGTGGTTTCCAGCACCGTGCGGTATTTTTTAAGAATGGCATCTAAGGGGTGGCCCGGGGGGATGGCGATTTTGTGCTGGAAACAGGTCACAAGAATGCCGGGATAGCGCTCCAGGCAGTCCAGCATGTTCGCCTGGAACTTTTCATGGCGCTCTTTCTGGAATTCAACGGCGTCCGCACCCTCTTTGATGCCCGGATATTCAATGGCCGGCAATGTCATGGGGGTCTGGTCTTCGGGCACGGCCACCCGGATGAGATAATCATCCGGTTCTGCCCCGGAAGAAAGATCATACAGCCGGTTGAACTGTTCTTTGGTCAACCCGTCCCGGATTACATTGCCTGTGGAAATACTGATCTGGCTGACCACCACCTCGTCGGTCCAGGATACCGGTTCCACAAGGCAGGGCACCGCCGTGTTCTCCGAGGTGTTGCGCTGCTTGACCGCAAACAGCTCACGAAGCGCGTCATTGTCAAACAGATCCAGAAGATAGCTGGTCTTAAAGGATTTATCTGTGCCCGTAATATGGATATATACGGGCATATCCATGTCCGGTGCCGTTTTCAGGCATAGTTGGCAGCGCTCAATGACCTTGTCCACCCGGTATGCCTGCCGGGCCGGCATGCCGGCAAGCTGCTGAACAACTTCCTTGATGCCGTTCTGGATTTTTAAAAGCCGGTCTGTGTTGTCAAACATATGGTTAAATAAAACTCCTTGATGCTGATTTTGTCAAAACATGGGTTCCTAGGGGATTTTCACAATCTGATAATTTCCGTCGTTGGCCTTGACGATTTTAAGCTCGGTATCGTTGGCCTCAATGGTCATGTCCGTGATGTCATGACGGAAACTCAGGGTGATGCTATCCCTGGATACCATAAACGTAAAAGGATTAAACAGGTTGACACTAGTCTTCTCAAAGGTGGTGGAGGAGCCGTCCCTAAATGTTGCCTTAAAGCTGTCCAAGGGCTCAAACAAACGAATGATATTGGTGGTGCCGGGCGTAATGGTCACGGACTGGACCGAAAAACTGTCGTCCTTGGAGAGCTGGATCAGTGTTGTGTTGAACTGGATGGGGTCCCGCTTTAAGGATACATTTGCCTCCTGTTCAAAGGATGATTTGGTAATCAAATTGGACAGCACCAGGCTTGTGATGGGATCATTGGTCTGAATACCGTATTTCCCCTTTGCATCCCCCATGAGCAGTTCCCGGTGGACATTTACCTTGATCCGGTCCTGGGACAACTTAGAAAGGTTTAGGGTCTTAATCCGTTCTTGAATGATGCCAAGCTGGTTGGTCTGGCCGGTCTCCGTACTGAAATAGGTCAGGGTCTTGTCAGATAGTTTCAGTCCCCCTGCCTGGTTGTCATCAAATGCATACCAGGCCATGTCCGAAGGCAGTCCCTTGCCTTCCAGAACCAGGTGCCCGATGCGTTTAGGCACCAGGGTGGCGCTGCCCTGGTGAAAAAAGGCTGCAAAATCAAGATTGCCGGAACGGTTGTTTCGGGTAAGCAGATACCAGGATTTCCCCTTAAATTTTGTATCAATGCGAAGAGGAGTAAAGGTGTATACATTCTCCAGAAAGCCCTTCATCTTGTAACTGATGCGGTCACTGGCCATAAGTTCTGAAAAGGCATTTTCATCCCGGATTTTTTTAAAGTCCCGGTAGGATATCATGTTCTGCTTCATGTAATTGGAAATTTCAGTATGCCTGATGTTTAAATCCCCGACCTTGAAATAGAAAATATTAGAGGCATACCCGGATTGCATGGTTGAATAAATCCGTGCCTGGCGCATGAATTGTGTACCTGCCAGAATCTGCCTGCGGGATCTGATCATTTCCTCAACCTGGCCGTTATAGTTGAAATACACAAACAAAATCAACCTGTTGCCCCGGTTCATGTCCTGTTCACCGCTCTGACGATAATCAGGTAAAGTCATGGTATGAAGCATGGAGGAGACGTATTCGGTTTTTAAAAGCTTTTTAGCCACATCTTTCTGTTCCGGCGCTCCATCATTTAGCCAGGCATGCAAATCGGGAAATACGGATTCGTAAAATTGCATTTCAGGGCCGGAATCCTTGCCAATGCTGCTGACAAAAGGAATATTTTTTAACAGGTTGCCATATTTGAATCCGGCCAGAACGGTCAGAGAAATAAGCAGAAGAACGAAAATCCAGGGGAACCAGCGCCGTTTCATTTTACTGATGCCTTTTTGCTTCTGGAGCAACGAAAGCAACGCTGTCACACGTTCCTTACCCGTATAGGTGTCATCATGCACCACGTTGCCGCCGTAAGCCACAAGGCTTCTCTTTTTATCCGCAGGCCGGAAAAAAGCCCAGGCATACCCGATATTATCGCCTCTGGCAGCACGGACCGTCAGATAATCCACCAGGGCTTTGCGCTCGGCGCCACTGAGTTTATTAAAAGAGACAGGCTCCATGTCCGGGTCAAGCTCAATCCTCCCATTCACCGGTATAATCCGGATTTCCATCTGGGGGCCAATACTCTGGTAGCGTCGGACATCCTGAAAAAAAGTGCACTCCGAAGGGATTTGTGCCTGGTATATCAATGGACTGTCGCTGATCTTTTTAAGCGTCAGTTCAAATTCACTTAAACGTGCCATATGGGGTAATTCTCCTTAAGCAGTAACCGTATTCATTTTGCCGTATCTTTTATCACTATCATCCTGATAAAGCAAAAAAACATATCACATAAGTGACTGAAAAAACAGAGTCAGTAAAAGGAAAAAATGATTTCCCCCAAAGCATGCCGCCCTGTATGGCTTCTGTTGATTCCGGCATATTCATTGTCAAAACCGTTGATTTTTCAATTCCAAAGGCGCATAACCTTTTGGGGTGCATGGTCAGCCCAATAAAATTTAAAGAATTATGGAAAAAATTGATACAATAATTATCGGGGCAGGATTAAGCGGTATTGCCTGTGCCGCACGGCTTGTGGCGCAAAACAGATCCCTGGTTGTTCTGGAGGCCAGGTCCAGGATTGGGGGCAGGATTTTATGCCCGGAACACCAGTTTTTATGACCGGGCATCCTGGCGAAAGATGGGGCTTTCCGGCCAGGCGTTCAGCCAACGCGGCCCCCTTGGAGAAATCCATGACGGGTCCGGTGCCGATGATCACCCCTATGGGCTGACAGGCTTTGCAGGCATTCCTGCCTTGAGAAGAAAGGACGAAAAAACCATGTCCCGGGCCATCCTTGCCCAACTTATGCAGCTTTTCGGACCTGATGCGGCACAGCCCCTGGCACTTTATTACCAGGATTGGGCCATGGAATCGTTTACGGCCACGGACTATGACAAAAAATCCTGCCACAACCATCCTGAATTTTACCCGCCGGGCGGTAGAACAAGTATCTGGAACAACACACTTCACTTTGCAGGCACCGAAACCGCAGGCCGTTTTGGCGGTTATCTTGAAGGAGCCCTTGTCAGCGCCCGGCGGGCAGCGGCTGCGGTCTCAGGGTAGCTTAGAGCCATATCAGGCCCATAGCAGTTATTCTTTGATTTCCTGGTACATATGAACATCCTGCTGGGGATAGGGGATACTGATGCCATTGGCATCAAAGGCCAGCTTGATGTTTTCCTGGAGAGCAAAGTATACACTCCAATAATCCCCCGTTTTGACCCAGGGCCGGACCACAAAGTTAACGCTGGAATCCGCGAGTTCAGAGACCGCAATAAGTGGCGCAGGTGTGGGAAGAAGTCGTTTTTCTTCTGCCAGAACACCCTGGATGACTTCTTTGGCTTTTTTTATATCATCATCATAACCAATGCCCATGACCAGGTCTACCCGGCGGGTGGGGTTGGCCGTAACATTGGTAATAACATTGGACGTAATGCCGGAATTGGGCACGATCACTTTTTGATTATCCGGGGTACTTAACTCCGTAGTAAACAAAGAGACATTCTTGACAGTTCCGGAGACCCCGCCAATGTCCACATAATCATCGACTTTGTAGGGTCTGAACATCACCAGCATCACGCCCGAAGCAAAATTGGACAAAGAATCCTTCAATGCAAGACCAATGGCCAGACCGGCAGCACCCACAATGGTCAGAAAAGAGGTGGTATTGATGCCCAGCTGGCCTGCGGCAGCAATGACGACCATCACCATAAAGGTATAGTAAATGATGCTGTCAAGGAACCGCACAAGCGTGATATCCACCTTGTTTTTTTCCATTAATTTCGTGAGCAGATTGGTAAGTCTTCTGGCTATCCATTTTCCTATCACCAGAATCAGCAGCGCGGCAATGATCTTTACAGAGTAGGTGGTCACCCAGTAAGTCACCATCTCTATATATTTTTCAATGTTGATTTGTTTCAACCACTCCATCATCCCCTCCTCTCAATTTTTTTTCTAATTATATAAAATCGCTTTCACTCGATCATCAAGTTTTTAGGGAATTTGTTCAAATTCAAGGCGGAAACAATTTTTAACCGGAAGAATATACAATATATTTTGAGGATTAAAAATTTTTTCCAACGCCGAAGTTGGGCAAATTAACAAAAACTTGATCATCGAGTTTCAGGGTCGACATGTTTACCGAGAATGGCAAACCTAATACATAAATAAAAAAAATTATTAAACAAAGCAACAGGATAAAATTAATTTGACACCGTGTTCAGCAAAATGGATATCATTTTGTAATCCACCTCAAAATCAGATATAATTATATTTTAAGTTTTCAATGACTGTTTTACCGAAGCCCTGTACGATACTGAGACAAAGGATTCTTATGTTTATTTTTTTTTGTAGACTCATTATTTTATTTGTAGGCTTTATTTTTTTCTTCGCAGCACCCTGTGCCGGAAACGACCCGGTGCTTAGGCTTGCCACAGATTCCTGGCCTCCTTATTCTCTAGGACAGGAAGGCGGCGCGCTCGAAAGCGGGTATGCGTTTGATCTCTGCACCGAGGTGAGCCAACGTATCCATTGCAAATTAAAGGCAGATCTTCTGCCATGGAATCGGGTACTGGCCTGCATGAAAAATGGAACCTATGACATCACCTTCCCCATTCAACGCAAGCCTGAAAGAGAGGCTTTCATGGTTTTTACAAACGTGGTTCTTGAGGACCGGGTTTTTATATGGCACCTGAAAACCTGTAAGAACAGTCTGCCTGGGTGGCAAACCATTAATGATCTCAAACCTTACACCATCGGCATTGTTTCAGGGTATACCTACCGGGACAAGATGGACCAGGCCATTGAAAATGACATCATAAAAACGGAAAAAGTCAATTCGGCTGAATCCAACTTTAAAAAGCTTTTAGGCAAACGGTTTGATGCATTTCTGGAAAGCGAATCCGTTGTGATGAGCTTTTTTCAAAAGCATCCGGAATACAGAAACCATATCACCCACGCCCCCCAAATTGTATCCAAGGATGTTTTCAGAATCGGAATCTCAAAAAATTCACCGTTTGCGGAGATGCTGCCGGAGATCAACAGGGTGATCCAGGAAATGAAAGAAGATGGAACCATCGCCAGGATTATGACAATGACAAAATAGCGATTCACTGCTTTTCTGCGATTAAACCGGCTCTAATCGTACGTATCAAATTCGCAAGCAACAATAAAATCAGCGTCCAGAACACCACCCAGGCCACGGTGTCAAATTGCGGTCCACCCGCCAGAGCCGCATACACATAGGGCAATAGGGTATTAAGCAGCACGATGAGTCCCCAGATAAGGACCTTGGGCCATGCCATGACCCGGCCAGTCAGGGAATTGACCAACCGGGCACAGCCCACAATAAACCCGGGCACGGTGATCATGTCAAGAAACAGAAAAATCAGGGGGTCAATCCCCCGGCTTTCCAGAAGGCCTTTGAATACGACATACTTTACAATATCGTAGCACCACAGAAAGCATATGCCCGAAAATTCATGCCACCTTCTAATTTTCATAATCAATTATAAATGTCTGAACGGAACCCCGTGTTTGGACGAAAAGTTGCCCAGATGCAAGGCGCAAGCAAATCTGAAACCGGAACCTAGTATAGTACGTGAGGATTGCAGACTTGTGCAGCAACGCCGCAGATGGGTGACTTTGCGTTCAAACACTAGATATTGTCCTTGACCACATGAAAGGAAATCTTAGATGCCGTAACAGTGCTTCGGCCCGAATGAAGAAAGGAGACAACCCAGACGCCTTGGAAAAACAGAATCATGCCCGGATGCCACAGGGCTTTAAATCCTTGATCCAGAGAAACGGCGACTTCAGGATCAGGGAAAAAGGCCAGCAGCGCGATGGTGTAAGCAACGGCTGCCAGGGCCATAATCTGATACATGGAAAATTTGCGTTCACCCCTGAAATCCGCCCGGAAAAATTCAGAAACCACCCGCCAGACCTGGGTCACCACAAGGGTTTCCACAAGAGCGATGCCGGCAAAGCCCTGGAGGAACAGCAAGGTGCCGACAAGGCCCGATATCGCATAAATCACGGCGGTAATAATCTGGATGGGGATCATTTTTTCACCGGCCATACCCGACGCATAAGCCACTTTTTTGGTCTCCCCCGTAAAGACCACATTAAAACGCTCAAAGAGCTTGCGGGTGTGGGCCGTACACTGGCTCAACGGCTTGCCATAGCAGCAGCCAAAGCTTAGGCAAGCAAGGCGCCCCAAAGACTCCCCAAACGTATAACCAATGCTTAAAACTGACATCATTACAGCAACGGGAACATGAAATTTAAAGGCCGTCCCCAACGTGGCATTCACCAGCATAATGATCCAGGGTGCGGTCACCACACCGGCAAACACGGCCCCGCCAATGGTCAGGGTGGCTTTTTTCTTTTCAACAATCCGGGCAACAATTTTAGAAGCCGGAATGGTTACAGCCAGCAACAGAACAGTTAACAGCACTAAAACGGAAATGGGCACCCCGGCCGATGCGGCCAAAATTACAACCATAATCACACCAAAAGTGTACGCATTGGCGGACAAAAGGCCATACCAGGTCAGATTCATCCCCCGCCACTGGCCTTGGTCCATCTTTTCCAAGGGAAACGCCGCCACCATTTGCCACTTTTCGTTTGGCAACGTTTTAAAGCCCCATCTCAATACAATGCCAATCAACAGACCCAGCCCAACAACAAAAAAAATAGCCGCCATTACAGATCTCCAAAAGTTTCAGTTTCATCAGAACAGCAGGCGTGGCCGATACCTGAACGTACGGTCACTTCGGTTTCCACAAGGGGTCTGCCAAACCCTTCACTGAAACGACTGCTCACATCGGTGCGCATCTGATTTTCCAGCAGGTCTTTGGAAAAACAGATACGCTGTTTTTGAAATATAACAATGGTTGTGGAGGACCCCGGACGGTAAAGGCTTTTGGGGCACCCCTTTTCCATGAAAAGTCCGGGCACCACATCCCGCGGACTGTCATATCCTTTTTTACTGTAACACTGGACAATTTTTCCGATCATCATGGCCACCACCTCCACCATGCACACAAGCCCGCATCCGGTGCCCCCGGGCACATCCGTATCAATAATAGTGACCACCCGCCGGTTTTTAGAATAAGGCGTGACCTCCCGAACCACAGCCCCGGGGTTACAGGAGTGAAAATGCCCGTCTATCTCATAAATATCCAATACCGTTCCTGCCACGGGCGTATGGTTATAGTGATATTTATCCGGGGTAAGCCGGGTTACGGCGAAACTGCCACGATCAAAGGCGTCAAGCCACCGGGGTTTATCCCGGCCGATAAGTTCATTAAAATCAAAAAATTTACCTTTAATAAAAAGGGCCGATCTGTCTGAAAAAGCCCCAACCAGAAGGCGCGAATCTGCCGGAGAGACGACGGCATCAGCGCCTTCCGGCATTGGGCGAAGCTGTTCATACCGAATTTTGCGTTCAAAAACTTTTCGAAGGGTATCAAGTTTTGCAGGCTCTCCTGCAACTTCACTTAAATCAATGCCCTGGGTGGCCAGAAAACGTTCCGCATCAGACGATGGCTTAAAAAAAGGCAAATCATAAGAAACAGCCCCGATCAGACTGGACATCCTGGCCGAAATCATCAAATTAAACAAAAAGGATGAATTTTCGCGAATCGGCGAATAAACGGCATTGATAACAGGATCTGCTTTAAGTGTTTCGGTCCTGACCTGCCTGGTTTTACGGTCTATATATTGATGTTTCATAATACATGCATTATGCACGTGTTTTGTTTTAACTGTGTTACCTTACGACTAAAAAACCATGTGTGGAATATTAGAAAATCTTAACCATCTTGCCAGGCCTTCATCTCCCGGCTTACTACAAGGACCATCAAGTAAATAAACTTTTTAAGCGTTTCAGGCGCACAGGTATCATCCATGAAATCCTGACGCATGGATTTTAAAAATTTAAGTATATCCCGGCTGCCCAGAATCTGACCAAGGGCCTGCCCGTAAGAATTATCCCGGTATCTTGCCCATAGGTCTATCTGTTCAAAGGCCTTTCCAAGCAGGTCAAACCCCTGGCCGACATGGGACTCTCTTAAGGTCCGGCCGTAATAGCTTTCAGCTTTTGCATTAAACTGTCTGCCCGGCATGGACATGGGTTTATGCTTACCCGAACCGTCAAGAATACCCTGGGTGATCCGTCCCCATGCGGCATGGGTCTGCGGTGTATTGACCCGATTGTCAAGGTCATCGAGAATGGGAGCGGCGTTCAAAGCCGATATAAGATCAGCGCCCTCAATTTGAATCAAGGAGATCAAAGCCCGCTGGTATTCCCGGACCAGCACCCGGGTATAACCGGGATACCTGTGGCTTGCTCTGGTTTTAGCCGTATTTTTCAAAATTTTAGCCAAAAACAGGTTCCGGGTCCGGGTTTTAACAAAAAAGGTTGGCACACCAATGGCCGTGCAAAAAAATATCTGGCGGCGCTCGCTTTCCACAGTTGGGGAATCCGGTATCATGGCATGGTCCACCTGCCGGGTATAGATATACTTCTGGACCAGGGCCGTGATCAGCACCTGCAGGTCAGCAGCCTTTCCCATATCCCTGACAACATCTTCAAACACGCTGAAGTAACGGTGTTCAAACCCGGAATACCCCATCTGGTGATATTTCCTCAAACGAACCAGCTGGTACAAGGCCATGCGCCCGTCAAACACACCCATTTCGGTCAGGTCTTTTTTAAGGTTGGCTTCGCTTTCTAAGCTGCCGTTCAAGGCCGGGCTATGGAAGGTGCTCATCACCGAGGTAAAATAGTCAATGAGGCGGCCATCCGGCACAAAATCCCCTTTCAGCCTGAATATATTTGCAATCAAGCGGTCAAGCCACACCGGGCCAAAGGGGGTCAGAGATTTGCCCATGACCTTAAGATGGGCCTTTTTCTTCCATCGCCGCCAGATCATACGCAAATGGGTATGGGTCAGTTCATGGGGCATAAAGCCAAGGACCTGTTCCGGGTGAAACTCCTGGAAGTCAAGCCTGTGGGGGGCAGCAGAATAGGTGGTGGCAAACAGGGGCAAAAAATGCTCCCAGATTTTTATGGCCAGATCACCTGTATATTTTTCATCCAGGGCCGTAAACCCTGAACCCGGATCAGCCATGCACCGGGACAATTTTAGGCTGCCAAGACTAATGTGAGTGCCGTTATTGGCCAGACTGATATTAGAGGTGTTGGGCAGCACCACAAGGTTGGAGTTGATAATGCCGGCCTCCTTGAGTTGGCTTACGGCATTGATTTGGCTGCGGGACAACACCTTGTGGCAGACGCCCATATACTCTTTTTTATCTTCTCCCCGGTCCCATCCGGACAGGCACGGACTCATGAATAATTCGCGGTAAAACGCATCTGAAATAACATCATTAAGCCGTTTCTGGTCCCCGGGCGGGGTGGCGGAAAAAAATACCTTTACCTTCTGGCCGTTTTCATTGAGTTCAAATTTATGTCCGGCATAGGCCACCAGGGCCTGGGTCAAAAGAAAACGAAGCAGGGTTTCGCCGGCAAGCTTCTCTCCCAAACTTTCTGGGCCGTCAGATTTGACCGGGTAAAAAGAAAAAAGTTCAGGTGAACTGTTATCATTGGAAAAATGGGCGAGCATTTTTTCGCCCCAGGCTTTTACCGGTTCCGGCACACCATTGTCTTCACCAATCGCATCAGCCAGGGCCAGCTTGAGCAGATAGGAGACAGGCACCCGCACCTGATTTTCCCCGTTTTTTTCAAACACGAAACAGGCCGCATCCTTGCGATATTCCGATGCGGGAATGGATTTATCCGCCTTAAGATCCTCGTTAAACACGCGATTGGAAAACCGGTTGAGCACCCGGCGGGGAAACCATACCCATGAATTTTCCCACTCTTTGCCGTCCTTATCTTTGAGCAGTCGTTCCAGTGCCAAGACCCTTCGCTGGGAGGTTTCTCCGGTTCGGGCCTGTTCCACAAGATTCCGGTAATAATTGGACGTCTCAATGACCCGGGCCAGGTCTATATTTTCCCGTTTTCCCGCGACCACCACCTGAAATTCATTTTCAGCACCTGCCGTGGCATCCCCGGCCATGAAAGGCAGGTTCCGGACAAAACGATCAGGGGTCTGATCATTCAGGCCGACAGCGGACCTGATGCGATCCAGACGGCTGACCATATCAAAGGGCGTGAACACATTATTTTCGTTACGTTTTATAGCTGCAATCATGTTGGGAAGTAATCCTGTCGCGAATGTTTATGAACATTTTACTCTCAGAAAGAAAATAGTACGTTATTATTACATTAATGTTATAAGGATGCTAAGATTTTGTGAAACAATTGTCTGGGTGGAAAAGAGGGAGGTATCCGGCAGCCTAGCCGCCGGAATTCATATGGGAGGGAAACAACTACATATCTATTTTTTTTCTTAATGCTTTAACCCTGCTGCGCTTGTTTTTCGAATCAAGTCGCCGGTTCTTTGATGCCCGGGTAGGCCGGGTGGGTTTTCTTTTTTTCACAGGCCGGACAGCACGTCTGATCAGTTCGGCAAGCCGTTCCAATCCGTCTTCCCGATTTTTTGCAGCGCTTCTATAGGTCATGGCCTTGATCACGATAATCCCCTGCCGGGTAATGCGCTTGTCGTTGAGGGATAAAAGTTTTGCCTTAATTTCATCCGAAAGATCCGAGGCATGGATATCAAAACGGATATGAACACCCGAAGACACTTTGTTCACATTCTGCCCCCCAGGTCCCCGGGACCGGATGGGGTAAAATTCAATACTGGTATCCGGGATGGATATGTGATCGGATATTTTCAAAGTCACCATCCTTTCTAAAAACTCCAAACCCACTTTATCCCTAAAACCACGGTAACCAGCAAGGCGCAGCCACCTGCAATATTCAACACAGGACCGTTTCTGTACTGCTTTGCCCAGTTCCTGTCGTTGAGCAGCCATAAAAATATCCCCACAAAAAGTGGTGTGCCCAGAAATGACAGGGCCAGCATGATCAGCAAAAGGTTAACCGGCCTGCCGGAAAGAAAGGCACCGGGCAGGGCAATGAGGCACCCGACCAAAATTGTCAGCCGGTATCGGCCACTTTTAGGGCGCATCTCCCAGTTCATTTTATCCCCAAGCACATAGGCCGCAGCAATAAAAGTGGGCATAATCGTTGAAAACACAGCACACCAGATTCCCAGACAGAAGAAGCCATGGGCATAGGTACCTAGAAGCGGTGCGATGGCATCGGCCATTTCAAAAAGGGTATTTACATGGATATCTGCCGGATGAAGCACACAAGCGCCGGTCAGATAAATGGCCGTGCAGTAAAGCCCGAATGCCCCAAGAAGAGAAAGGGCTGTATCAAAACGGGCTGTTCTCAAATCTGACACCCCCCACCCTTTTTCATGCACGGTATAGGTCTGCATGGACAAAATGGTCACATGAATAGAACCGCCCATGATAGCGGTCATCATTAGAATTTCAGCTTTTCCGAAATGGGCGAAATCCGGCAAAAGCCCGCCAACGGCCATGCCCAGATCCGGCTTGGCAATAAAAAGGGTGCCGATAAAACAGACCACAAGCAAAGAGACAATAATCTTGCACAACATCTCAACAATCCTGTATCCCCCGTGGGCCACCAACACATAGAAAGCAAAGGTAAATACGATCCCCCACCAGGGCACGTCAAGGCCGGTTACGTATCCGGTCACGGCAACCAGAATTTTTAAAAGCACCACATTGCAAAGCCAGATTACGGCAAGGGCGTCCAGGGCCACAAGCCAGGCAGGCAGAGTGCCCCATTTCTCCTGTACAATGGAAACAATCCCCCGGCCCCCGATAAGAGCGGTCTTGGCCGCCATGTACTGGCAGACAAAGGCCAGCACCACACTGAGCAGCACCACCCATAAAAAATCATAGCCATAGGTCCCGCCGGCCTTGGCAACACTTAAGGTGGTTCCCGGACCGGCGGCCACGGCACTGATGATCCAGGCCGGTCCCAGCGCAGAGACAAAGCGTTTAAAAGACATGCCTTTCCCGGCTGAACTATTTTGACCTTCCTTTAAACCCGCCATAAAAGCCTCCTGTATATCAAAGGCAATGAACTTCAGCCTTCAGATGTTGATGGATATCCGCTTCGCTAAGTGCGTACAAACTGTCTATAAAATGGGGCAGAAAAAACCCCGGACCTGCCACCCGGTCTGCGGCCAGTTCCCCGGCAATACCCGCAACGGCAACGCCTGCAACCGCAGCGTCAAAACCGTTTTCAGCCACGGCATAAAACGCAGTGCAGATGGCGGAAAGCATGCAGCCGGTACCGGTTACCGCGCCCATGAGTTGAGATCCATTGGCGATCTTGACCATTTTACCCTGCCCCAAGATCATGTCTGTTTTCCCGCTGACAACAAGCGCAGATGCGGATTCAAGAAGCTCAATTGCACCGCTTGGCAAGGCATCAACATTTCGGTCGGGCCGGCCATGCCCGGTCAGAATAGCCCTGGCCTGTTCCGGCGAGATCCCGCTGTCTACCCCTTTGGTGGACGAATCGCCGGCAGCAAGGGCGCAGATTTCCGAAGGGTTGCCCCGGATGATTTTTGCCGGGGCAAGGGCGCAAAGTTCCCGGGCAATATCCGTACGGAAAGGCCCTGCACCAGCCCCCACAGGATCCAGGACAACAGGTTTTTCCCTTTTTCCGGCAAGGGACATCAAGGACTTCATGACCGAAATCCGATCCGGAACCGGGGTACCGGTATTAATGCAAAGGGCGTCCGATACACCGGACATATACGCGGCATCATCTTCTGCCCAGGACATCATGGGTGATGCCCCAAGTGCCAGAAGCACATTAGCGGTCTGATTCATGACTACAAAGTTGGTCACCACATGGATCAAAGGTCTTGTATCGCGCAACGCGGCAAAAAGCCTATAGGTATTTTCGGCCAGGTCATGGGCGTGCATATGATCTCTCTTTCAATGATATTTATTGTTTCCCCGGCAGGGAAAGTATAAACAAAACAAGGCAGGGGAGCAAACGACATGTGTATTGTACCGGTATACACCACAAAATTTGTACAGGGAATAAAAAAGGCGGGAATAAATGGAAAACCTAAATTCATATCCGCTTCCCTGCGTCGGCATTATCCGCATCAGGTTCCAAGGGTCAGGAATATCTTCCTTCTCAGCCGTTAAAGCACCCCCAGCAAACGTTATTTTAAAGAATGAACTATGTACGGCAATTGAATTTGTCAATACAAACAGCCCAAAGGGCAAACCTGGAATTTATCAGTTTAATGCCAATCTCGATTCATACGGATTTCCCCGGCCCTGGGGCATTATTAACTTAATACCGGCATCAGGGGGAGCAATGTTGCCCGGTATAAAGGCACAAAACCCTATGACATTCAAATAGGATCTCAGCGAAGTTTTAGCCAAACAGGTTGAGGCCATTTTCAAACCGCGATGAAAAAATTTGATAAAATTTAAATTTAAAGGAGGTATCCGCTTCCCTGTAACAGTCGGCATTATCCGCTTATCAATAGGTTCCAAGAAAGGAAATCAAAAATCCACAATCGTGGTCGTTACATTAATCACTTTCGGATTGATTTTCCAGTGTCTGCTGAGGATTGCATTAAGCATGAGTTTATCCAAGGGCTACACAAACTTTATAGATATAACGTTATCAAGGATCTCGCTTTGAAATCAATGAAACTTATCAGGACGGCAATTGAAATGATTTTGTCAATACCTCAGATGATTATCCAGTTTTTGAACATTAATTTTGCCCAAAGATTCGGCGTATGGAAAAAGCAATTTTTAATCCTCAAAAATCCTCATTCCTTTGCAGGCGGTCATCCTGACATGGTATGATTGAACTGATGTATATTCGTTTTAAAAAATTATCCGACCACCATATATTGTGCCGCCATCGAATACACCAAATGGGTTTATACAAAAACAGATAGCTTTTCAGAGCGGTAGGGTGGGCACGCCTTTTGTGCCCACCGGTTGTCCATAAACTTTAGCTCATCTGATTTATCGTTCAGGCACAAGATGTTATACATACAATGGTGGGCGCCGCTGCTCTTTTGCCCTCCCTAATGAACTTTGATTTTTACATGGGATTGCCCAAGAAAGGCGGGCAAGGCAACGCCCTGCCCTTCTCTCATAAAAAATACGGCAGAAAAATCAGTTAACCATACGATCGTGACCTTCCCACTCCTTTTCTCTCAGTTTAAATTTTTGCAACTTGCCGGTGGCGGTTTTGGGCAAGGCACCAAATTCAATAGACTTGGGTGCCTTGAACCGGGCCATCTTTTCCTTGCAGTATGCTATAATTTCAGCCGGATCCGGATTGGCTCCGGCCCGGGGTACAATAAATGCCTTAGGCACCTCACCCCATTTTTCGTCGGGCACCGAGATTACAGCCACTTCCAGCACATCCGGATGGGTGTACAGCACATTTTCGATTTCAACGGTGGAAATATTTTCACCGCCTGAGATAATAATGTCCTTTTTCCGGTCCATGATCTGCACATAATTATCCGGGTGTATAACCGCCAGATCCCCGGAATGGAACCATCCGCCCCTGAAGGCCTCGGCAGTGGCCTCCTCATCCTTGTAATACCCCAGCATGACATTGTTTCCCCGCATGACGATTTCACCTATGGTGGTACCGTCTCTTGGCACCGGTTCCATGGTCTCGGCGTCCACCACATCCATGTGTTCGGCCACAATATAGGGTACCCCCTGGCGGGCCTTGATGCCGGCCTTGGCCATCGGGGAGAGGTCATCCCATTTATCCTGCCACTGGCATACGGAATGCGGACCAAATACTTCGGTCAAACCATATGTCTGGGTGATGTTGGCCCCGATATGTTCCATATTCTGGATTACCATGGGTGCAGGCGGAGCGCCGGCAGTCATGATCTCCAGGCTATGGGAGAGTTTGACATCGTTGTCCGCGGCATAAACCGACATACCGATAAGAATGGTGGGCGCGGCACACAGATGGGTGACGCCCACCTCGGCGATAATCCGGTAGATTTCAACCGGATCAACCTTTCTCAGGCAAACATGGGTGGCGCCCATGGCGGTAATGCCCCAGGTAAAACACCACCCGTTGCAATGGAACATGGGCAGGGTCCATAGATATTTGCTGTCCACATCAATTTTAAACTCCAGCAACTCGCCCAATGCGTTGAGATACGCGCCCCGGTGATGGTACATCACGCCTTTGGGCAGGCCTGTGGTGCCGGAGGTATAATTCAAGGCAAGAATTTCCCGTTCATCTTCAATGGCCAGGGCCACCGGATCATCCGGACTGTCCGCCAGAAATCGTTCGTATTCAGGTCCGTCAAGGGGCATGGAATCGTCGATGTCACAGATATTGATAAAGGCTTTCACTGCGGTGAGTTCGGACACAACCGTGGACACAACCTTACCGAATTCATTGTCCGCCACCACGACTTTGGCGTCGGAGTGATTAACGATATAGGACATTTCATTGGCAGAGAGCCGGATATTGATGGAAACCAGGGCTGCACCCAGCAAAGGCACCGCATAATGGGCTTCCAGCATAGGCGGTGTATTTGGACAGATAAAAGCGACCTTGTCACCCCGGCCAACGCCAAGGGCCTTCAGACCATTGGCCAGACGAAATACCCGTTCCTGGAACTGTGTCCAGGTAAAGGTTTTATCCCCATAGATGACTGCAGTTTTGTCCGGATAGACGTTTACGGTTCTATCCAGAAAATTGGTGGGGCTTAAAATTTCGTAGTTAACGCTTTTTTCCGACATGACAGAGCTCTCCTTATTAGTAATTTTATAAATGCGTTCCGTGCCTCATTAACAACGAATCTTTTAATCGTTCAATCGGCAATGGTCTCATATTTTTATGGCCGACAATCTGACACAAGCTAGGTTTAGAACCTACAGACACTTTCCTTGCGGCTTACAAAGGACCAAACAGCCCCGTTGGCAGAGACTCTAACGCTATTTTTTCATTTCATAAACCCAATGCACAGCAGCCTTGACAAGTTCCGTATAATGTTTGAGCTGAAGCTTTTCCTTGATATTTTCCCGGTGGGTTCCCACGGTTTTCATGCTCAGCTTCAGTCTTGCCGCAATTTCCTTTGAATCAAGACCCTCGCCCATGAGCCGGAACACTTCAAGCTCCCGATTGGTCAGGGTGTCGACACTGAAACCCACGGCAGACGGTTTTCGTGAAATCATTCGGTTGAGCAGTTTTTCCTTGATCTTATCACTGGCATAGATGTGCCCGGACAGGACCTGGCGCACCGCCGCCACCACCTGGGCAATAGCCCGCCGTTTCATCACATAGCCTCTGGCACCGGCCATCAACGCCCGTTCCGCATACATTGAATCATCATACATAGACAAAACCAGAATAGGCAATTCCGGGTATTTACCACGCAGTTCCGCAACCAGGTCAATGCCGTTACTTTCAGCCAGGGAAATATCCACAATCATGAGATCCGGCATATCCTGTTCAATGATCTGCCGGGCTTTCGCCGCCGTATTCGGACACGCCACCACGGTCAAATCCGGTTCCCGGTTGATCAGTTCACTCATACCCAGGCAGAAAATGGGATGGTCATCCACAATAACAATTTGGAATTTTTGACGGACCTGAATCATACCGGGATATTCTCCTTTTTTTCCAGGACAGACGAATTCAAAATAACTTGGATCTGTGTTCCCTTGAGTCCTGTATCAATGTTGAACTGCGCATCAATAATTTTAGCCCGGTAGGCCATAATCTGCAAGCCAATACCCCGGCTGGAAGGCTCAGGATCAATGCCGGTACCATTGTCCGTCACCGTCAAATGGACCAGACCATCCGTCGCTTCCCGGGTCAAAGAAATTTCTATCCGGTCGCAGTTTGAATGTTTAACCGCGTTGTTCACGGCTTCCCTTGCAATATGGTAAAGATGAATGGCACAGGACTCTTCCAGGATATCCACACCTTCGTCCATGCGGTACGCAAACCGGATACCGGGATAATAGGCGAACTGCTCGGCAATCTCTTCCAGGGCTGACTGAAATCCATGGCTGACCAGATGGACCGGGCAAAGCCCCCTGGCAAGTTGACGGGTCTTTTCCACGGCATCTTCCATGAGCACGCCCATTTTCCGGGCAAGCTCTGCGGCGGGATCATGCCGGGCTTTAAGATCTTCCCGTATTACGGCTGCCAGGCCTGAAACACCGATGAGATGGGGACAAAGATCGTCGTGAAGCTCCTGGCCGATGTTCATGCGTTCCCGGTCCCCGGCCTGCATCACCTGTTTTTCAAGATTTTTAGACCGAATAAGATCCCTCTCCAACTCCTGTTGGGTGGTTTCAAGCTGGTCCATGAACCGGTTAAAGTACCGGGCAAGCTGGCCGACCTCGTCCCCGGAACGGCTCTCCATCCTGGTGGAGTAATCCCCTGCCGTGGCCTTGCGGAAACGGGCCATGAGCTGGCGAAGCGGTGTGGTGATGGTCCTGCTGATGCCAAAGGTCACAGCCAGCATGATGCTGAAAAACAGCAGGGAGATGCCTAAAAACACGTTGCGGATGGTTTTTACCGGCCGGTAAAGCTCATCCAGGTAGGATGACGATGCCACAATCCACTGATATTCGGGAATATAGTTGAAGATTACCAATTTTTTGCGTGCCCTGCTCTCTCCGGGGTTTTTCCAATAGTAAACAGACCTGCCCTTTTTGCGTTGCATCATATCTTTGAGATATTGATTGGGCAATTCAGGAGTCTGAAAAATATTAACATCCTGCAGGGCCGGATGGATGATGGCCCTGCCGTTCTTGTCAAAGACAAAGGCATAACCGCTTTGCCCGAATTTTAAGGAGAGGATACTCTGCCTAAAATCCTGGACATTGACAAGTCTTATGAATTCAGACCGGTAGGCCGAGGCGGCAATGATCCAGTCCCAGGGTTCAAAATGGGCCATGTACAGGGCTTTAGGATGAGACTTTTTTTCCTCGGGATTTTTCCATTCATACTCCAGGTATCCCTGCTTTTTTTCCATCATCTGCCGGATAAAGGCGTGTTCAGTCAGGTTGGTGCCGATGAGTTCAGCTATAGGGTGCACGGCCACAGCGCCCTGGCTGTCCAGGCAGTAAACATAGCCCGATGTCCCTATGGTCTGGCTTAAAATCACTTCAGCCGCCCTTTTTCGTGCATCTTTCCCGGAAATGGAACCTGCAAGGGCTCTTTGATACAGGTCGTTCAATATATCCAGATTCTTTTCCGCCACGGCCCGCAGATGATTTTTAATGGAGACATTCACAGACGTGTTGACCATGTTATAAATCATGGCGGTGGTATTGGTCAGTTCGCTTTCAATGCGGTCCTCAATATTGTTGCACACATAGACATATATAAACAGGTTGCACAGAAACATGGACAGAAAAAAAATCAGGGCAAAACTAATGAGAAACTTATACCGGATCTGAAGTGAGCTTAAAAAAAACCGGAGCCCGAAAAATTTTTCCTGTTTAGTCTCTTTTGTTACATGTGTTCTTGCAAGTTGCGTCACGCCAACGTCCCATCAATTAATATACATGCTGCCTGTTTTTAGCGTTAGGACAGGCAGGTATGGATTGTCAACAATAATGTTGTTATAACACTCATGGGTTGGCCCGGCCCATCAACAACCAGGCCCAACCCAAGACAAAATATCAAAACAGACGGAAAATACCATGAAATTCAAAAAAGTAGTTGCCCGGTTCGATGCAGACAATATTGAACTTGCCGAAGAAGTGATCTGCCATATTTTCTTTTCATTCAATCTGAAAGGCGTAATTTGCGAGGTCCCCATTCCCGAACCGGATGAGGGTTTCGGCACCCGGACCCTGAAACAACCGGAGCACAACAGCATTATCGGTTACCTGCCGGACACGGATGATTCCGATATCATGATTTCCAAAATCAGAAAACGTCTGGCAGGATTGTCTGATATGGCTGTCCTGGTTGATGTTTTATCGGAAAGTGTGGATGAAAAAGACTGGGCCCATGCCTGGAAAGAGTATTTCAACGTTACCCGGATCACGGATAAAATTGTGGTGAAACCCGAATGGAAGGACTATACCCCGGCTCCCGGTGAGATTGTCATCCACATTGATCCCGGCATGGCATTCGGCACGGGTACCCACCCCACCACATTCATGTGCCTGGCCCTTTTAGAAAAATATGTACAGCCGGGCAAAACCCTGTTGGATGTAGGATGCGGGTCGGGCATACTGATGATCGGCGCTGCCAAACTTGGAGCAGGCCCCATGACCGGTATTGATGTAGACCCTATGGCCGTGGATATCACCCAGCAGAATTTAGAAAAAAACGGGATTACACTTGATGGCGTCACCCTTGGGGCCGTAACGTTGGATAAAACACCTGAAATTCAGTATGACCTTATCTGTGCCAACATCATTGCCCAGGTTATCGTATCCATCATGCCGGAGATATCGGCCCGTCTGGCACCGGCCGGGAACGCCATCCTTTCGGGCATCATTGAGGAGAGGCTACCGGACATTTACGCAGCCCTGGATACGCAACACCTTGAGTGCGTCAAAAAAATCACCTGGGATGAGTGGGTGGCGCTGGTGGTTTGCCGTAAAAAATAATCCGGCTACTACGTTGAATCCCTTTCAATAGGCAGTCTAATTATAAAAGTAGCACCATTACCTGGTTCAGAAATGACATCTATTTTGCCTTTATGATTTTTAGTAATGATAAAATAAGAAACAGAGAGTCCTAATCCCGTTCCTATACCAACCGGTTTGGTCGTAAAGAACGGATCAAATACCTTTGAGCGGGTCTCCTCATCCATACCCGGTCCATTATCCTCTATTTCCATGCAGATCATTTCAGATTCTTCTACTTTGTAAATTCTAATAATAAATCTAGGAAATTTTGTTTTAGCCGTGTGCATTGCCTGGGCACCATTACGAAGAATGTTCAGCAGCACCTGCTGGATCCTTGCGCCTTCACAAAGCAGCATAGGCAATTTTTCATCATATTGTTTTATGATTTCAATGGATTTGAAATCATACTTTTTTTTAAGGTCATAATCTGCGGCAGCCAGTTCCAGAATTTCATCCATAAGCGTGTTGGGATAGTGGGAAGACATGTCTCCGGCATTCGATTTCCTTGCAAAACTAAGCATCGTGTTGACAATCTCAGCCGCTCGTGAACCCGAGTCATTAATCGCATCAATCATACGAAAAATGTCCCTCTTGTCCATAAAAGCCCAGATATCCTCCATTTTAATACCGAGTTTCTCTGCAACTTGTAAATTTGCAGGCATATTCTTACTTTCAAGCCGGGACTTCATGACATATGCACTTTGCATCATCCCTGCCAGGGGATTATTGATTTCATGGGCTATCCCTGCTGCAAGGCCTCCTACAGAAAGCATTTTTTCCGTTTCGGTCATCATCTCTTCCATCTTGACCCTTTCGGTTACATCATCAATTCGGATCACAGCGCCGCCCACGCCATCGGTTACCAGCGGATAAATGGTTATGTCTTCATAAACAACCCTGTCTTTCTCCTGCCTTGTGGAACGTGAATGATGATAAACCTGCTGCGATTCAATCGCCTTTTGTACATATTCCGTCCAATTTTCAAGTTGTGGAAATATCTTTTCAAGCGATTGGCCTTTGGCAACTTCCTCTGATATGCGGGTTATCTTCCTGGCCCGAAGATTCCAATGTGTGATCCGGGTTTCGTTATCAACGCCGATAAGAATGGAAGGCATGGAATCAATAATATTGGACAGGTAATTTCTCAAGCGTCGGATCTCTTCTTGTGTCTGTTTTAACTCGGAAATATCAGAAAAGGCACCGATGATACCGGCAACCGTTCCCTTTTCATCACGAAATACATCCTTGGCAAAAATGACAGGTTTGGCCTCACCATTTTTATCCGTTACCTTAAATTCATAAATCTGATGACGTGAATTCTGCATCAGTTCAAGATCTTTTTGGTGATACACAGCGGCCTGATCTCCAGGCCATAATTCATCTACCCGCTTTCCTCGAATATCATCCGGGGTCAGCCCCATAAAAGTAGAAAACGCATTATTACAGCCCTGGTAGCGCCCTTCCTTGTCTTTATAAAAAACCGGCGTGGGCACAGCATCAAGAAGCGCACGAATAAAATTGGTAGTTCTCTTTTGTTTCTCTTCGGCCTTTTTCCGCTCTTTAACTTCTTCTTCAAGTTCAAATTTCAACGCTTCCAATTCAACAACCTTAGCATCCAGGTCTCTCGTTTTTTCTTCTAGCAGTATTCTTTGCCGATGCAGTTCAATGAATATTTTTACCTTACTTGTAAGAATAACCGGTTCCAAAGGTTTGAGAAGATAATCAACCGCACCCGATTCATACCCCTTGAATACATGATGATCTTCTTTGTTCGCTGCAGTAACAAAAATAATAGGGATTTTACTTGTCTTTTTAACACTTCTTAACAGTTCCGCCGTCTCATATCCGTCCATACCAGGCATCTGTACATCAAGAAGGATAAGTGCAAATTCATGATCTATTGTTTTGGACAACGCCTCATCCCCGGAACCGGCCTTTACGATCTCCAATTCCGGAGATTCAAGAAGGTTCTCCAAGGCCAAAAGGTTTTCAGGCCGGTCATCAACGGCCAGTATGGAAATTTTCTTCATTAATTTTCTTTTTAATTCAGCCTGTTAACAAAATCCCCTATCCTATTCAAAGGAAGGATATGGTCTACCTGGACATGTTTGATCACGGACATCGGCATGGCTTTTGCCTCGGCGGTCTCCGGGTCCTGGGCGATAATCAGTCCCCCCAGTTCTTTAATCCTGGCCGCACCATTTGTTCCGTCTGGGTTAGCCCCGGTCAGGATGATGCCCACCAGTCTGTCCATGTAAGTATCTGCTGCCGATTCAAACAGGACATCAATAGAAGGGCGCGAGTAATTCACCCGGGCTTCTGTTGACAAGGAAAGGGTTCTATCGGGTTCCACCAATAGATGATAGTTGGCCGGTGCAAAATAAATTGTGCCGGATTCCACCGGCATTTTGTCTTCGACCTCTCTCACGGATTGCCGGCACAATTGATCAAAATATCTGACCAGGAAATCATCAGAATCATTACTTTGATGCTGCACAATCATGACAGGAAGCATCATGTTTATGTCAAACTTAGGCAGAACCTCTACAAGCGCGGCCAGTCCGCCGGCTGAAACGCCAACCACAACAGCTTCATATGAATGTTTCGATACTGCCACCGATATTGTCCTTTTTGACTAACGCCGCTTACGGTATATTTTTTCCTGGTCACAGACGCTTTCAAATGCATCTGATAATTCGGTAAATTTGATGCTTTCCTTTGTGCCCAGGCATAGGAACCCGCCCGGGCAGAGGCTGTCATGAAATAATTTCAGAACTCTGTTCTGAAGGTCTTTGTCAAAATAAATAAACACATTACGACAAAAAATCAGATTCATTTCACCAAAAACCCCATCCGTAACCAGATTATGCGATGAAAAAAGAATTTTATCCCTCAGGCCACGCTTAATAACCGCATGGCTATAGTCAGCAGCATAATAGTCTGAAAAATCTTTTTTTCCGCCCGATTTGCGATAATTATTTATATATTCACGCATCACATCCATCGGGTAGATACCGTCTTTGGCCTTGGATAAAATTAATTCATTAAAATCCGTTGCATACAGCTGGGCTCTTTTCTTCATACCTTCCTCTTCAAGAAGAATAGCCATTGAATAGACTTCCTGCCCGGTTGAACAACCTGCATGCCAGACCTTTATGTATGGATAGGTCTTCAAAACAGGGATAACGGTTTCCCTGATTTTTTTATACACCCACGGGTCTCTGAACATCTCCGTCACATTGATCGACAAATCAAGTAAAAGCAGATTAAAAAAGGACTCATCGTAAATTAAACGATGCTGCATTTGTGAAAAATTGTCCATATCACTCAAGTTCAGACGCTTTTTAAGTCTGCGCTTTAAATGTGCAAAAGAATAATTTTTAAAATCATAGCCATATTTCAGACTAACCGCTTCAAGCAGCAGCTTAATTTCAATCTGCTCATTTTTAATATTTTCCCCGGCACTATTCATTAATATAACCAGACCCTCAGCATGGAAAGCAATTTATCCGTATCAACGGGTTTTGCCAGATAATCATTCGCGCCGGCATCAATACATTTATTCCGGTCGCCTTTCATGGCCTTAGCGGTCAGTGCAATAATGGGCAGTTTTTTATTCCTGATATCCTTGCGGATCTTTTTTATTGCTTCATAACCATCCATATTCGGCATCATGATATCCATCAAAACAATATCAATCTCTTTATGTTTTTTTACCTTTTCAAGGGCTTCCACCCCGTCCCGGGCAACAATAACCGCCATGCTTTTTTCCTCGAGAATACTTGAAAGCGCAAAAACATTTCTTATGTCGTCATCAACAACCAATACTGTTTTTTCACCCAGTACGGTTTCTTTGTCATGCACCATTTTCAAAATCTTTTGTTTATCCCTGGGAAGATTTGATTCAACTCGATGCAGGAACAAGGCAGATTCTTCTAAAAGCCGCTCCGGAGATTTGGCGCCTTTGATAATTATGCTCTCCGTATACCGACGAAGCTGTTTATCTTCGTTTTCTGATAATTCCCTGCCGGTGTAAACGATAACCGGAATCCGGGATAACAAAGGATTTTTATTTATTTTTTCAAGCAGCTCAAATCCGGACATATCTTCCAGGCCAAGGTCCAGTATCATGCAGTCAAACAGGTCTTCTGAAAGCTTTTCATATGCGTCATTCCCGGTTGACACAATAGTCGTAACAACATCCCCATTGCCGATCAGCTTCTTCATACTTTCGCTTTGGATGGGATCATCCTCTACGATTAAAAGATTTTTAATTGGTTTGGAAATAATATTTTCAATATTTGCAAAGGTTTCATCAACCTTTTCGAGGGTGATCGGTTTGGATAAAAACCCGATAGCGCCCATGCGCATGGCATCCATAGACCCCTCGCCTGCGGACATGAAATGAACCGGGATATGACTCAGGCTGGAATTATTTTTCAGTCGTTCCATAACCGTCCAGCCGTCGATACCGGGCAGCCCAATATCCAGGATAATGGCACTGGGCAGATAATATTCGGCAAAATGAAGTCCGGCTTCCCCGTTTTCAGCCACGATGCATTTGAAACCACGCTCTCTTGAAAAATCCCGCATCAGCTTGGCTGCGTTATAGTCATCTTCAATAATCAGCAGCACCTTGTCCCCTGGATTTAATTTTTTTCTGTCATCCTTGACGAATTCAATTTCAAAAGACACGCCTTCCGGCAGGTCCGGTTTTTTTGACGCTTTTTCCGGTACCGGTTTGCGTATCGGCACCTCCGGTTTCAGCACAGTATTTTCCCCGGTTTGGGGTTCCGCCGGTTGAGTTTCATGATTTTCAGGGATGACGACAGTAAAGGTGCTGCCCTGATCCACACGGCTTTCAAGATGGATAAACCCACCGAGCAGTTTGGCAAGTTCTCTTGAAATAGACAACCCAAGGCCGGTTCCGCCGTATTTCCGGCTGGTACTGCCGTCTGCCTGCTGGAAAGCCTCAAAAATAACGGCCTGTTTGTCTTCCGGGATGCCGATGCCGTCATCCCGGACAGCAAAAGCAACCGACGTATCGACCTTCAAATCCGTACCCATAACTATATCCACGGCCGGTCGGGATATAATAAGGTCAACGGCCCCCTCTTTTGTAAATTTAAACGCGTTTGTCAGCAGGTTTCTTAAAATCTGCTGAAGGCGGAGATGATCCGTTTGAATGGTTTCCGGTGCCGCCGGGTCAACATTGATATTAAAACCGACCTGTTTTTGTTCAGAAATATCCTTAAAGGTCCGTTTCAAATCGTTCACTACAGCCTTGACCTCAACATCCTCTGTCATGATTTCGATTCTGCCGGATTCAATTTTTGACAGATCAAGAATTTCATTAATCAAGTTCAACAGGTCTTCGCCGGATGAGTGAATGGTTGACGCGGATTGAATCTGCTTTTCCGTCAGGTTTTCATCTTTGTTGTTTGACAGAACCTGGGAGAGGATAAGGATACTGTTCAGCGGGGTTCTTAATTCATGAGACATATTAGCAAGGAACTCCGTTTTATATTTACTGGCAACTTCAACTTCCTTTGCTTTGTTTTTAATGATGACCTGGGCATTCTCCAGGTCTTCATTCCTTAAACGCATCTCTTCCTGCTGCTTTTCCAGGGTCTTTGCATAGGTTTCCAACTCTTCATTGGTCACGCGAAGCTCTTCCTGCTGGGCCTGCAGTTCAGCTTCCGATTCTTTTAATTTATTGGCCTGCTCTTCCAGTTCTTCATTGGTGACGCGAAGTTCTTCCTGCTGCGCCTGGAGTTCAGCTTGTGATGTCTTAAGTTCCTGGGTCTGTACTTCCAGTGTTTTGTTTTTTAATTCCAGTTCAGCCTGTTGCTCTTGAGCCTGTTTATATAGTTCTTTAATTGTCTGCTGGGATCTTGCCGTATTCATGAGGATAGCCGTGTTATCCGTATTTTGTTTTATAAAATCAAGCTGTAGCGTTGTAAACCGATTGACAGACCCCACCAGAAATACCCCTAAAAGATCTTCTTCATAAACCAGCGGGACAATTAAATAATTCAGTGCCGGCCGTTCTCCCGCGCCGTAGTTGATCTTGGGACCATCATCTTCCACATCCGTAAAATTAATAATTTCTCTTTCTGCAGCGGCCTGACCGACCATACCCTCACCGATTTTAATATGGTTGAAATTACCTTTTCGGTCTGTAAATGCGTAGCTGCCGATCAGCTTCAAATCGCTTCCGTTGCACTGATACACCGCCCCGATCTGGGCGTTAAGGTGTTTAACGATAAACGAAATAAATTGCTGTGCCAGTGACTGATCGTCATGTTCGCCGCGCATGGCATCATTCAACCCTTCTTTTCCGTTTTTCAGCCAGTCGATTTCATAAAGATCTCTTGCCATCCGATTCAACGCATCAGCCAGTTGTCCAAGCTCATCTTTTTGATCCAATTCAATTTTCTTTTCAAAATTTCCTTCTGAAATGGCCTGTGCAAATTTCATATCCTCAATAATCGGCCTGGTAAATTTTCTTGCCATAATGAATGCAGCAAGACCAATCAAAATAATTAAAACCGAGGAAATGCCCACCCCTTTTTTAACGATCTTTCTAACCGGGGCTTCGACCTCAAATTTATCAATTTTAGAAATCAGATACCATTCAACACCGTTGATATCCAGAAGGTTGTAAGCAACCAGAACTTTTTTCCCTGCACTGTCAATATACGTACCGTGGTTTCCCTTGACGCCATACTTTACCGCATCTTCCCAGTAATTCAAATTACCCAGAGCAACGCCGGTAACATATGTGCCTCCACCCATGGTCCGAAGATCCGTCCTCAGCTCAAATCGTTTGTTTCTTTTGCTCCAGCCGACGATATAGGATTCACCGGTCTGCCCCATCCCTTTTCTTGATTCAATGATATTTGTTAAAAAGGAAGGAGGCAACTGAACAACAATCACTGCAATTAATTTCTTTTGTGAATCAAAAACCGGTTCGCCGCAAAAAGCACTCTGAATTCCCCCTGAAGGTTCATAAGGTGCAAAATCCTCAACTACCTCTCTTTTTGATTCGACAACGCCCTGAAATACGTTTGCAAGGCCGGACTGTTTGAACTCATCACTTAATAAGTTAGCAGCCCTGTGGGTCTTTCCTTCAGTACTCAGCAAGACGTTTCTGCTTTGTGCGTCGACAACGATAAGATCTTTGTAGCCGCTCATTTTAGTATATTCTTTAAGATACTGAATATAAGAGCTTGTTTGCTGTTTCGAATCCACAAGCGGCCTGCCACTGAATTTTCCCTGATCAAAAACCAAGTCATTAATGAATTTAATGGTTTGGGGATCCCGGGTAATCATCCGAATGGATGTGTAGCGATATCTGAACGTATTCTGGAGTTCACTTCTCCTGAGTTCCTGCACATTGATCAGCTGATTGAACGATTTGTCCATCAGTGCATCTATCGCCATTCGGCTGCTGAAGAAACCTGCGATACAGAGTGGAACAATCCCGGTAAAAATGAATAGAGAGACTAATTTCGGGCCGATATTGATGTCGCGTAATTTTAGCATACAACTTCCTCAAGATGTCGTTTAATCACCTGTTTAAAAACCACCAAGCAATTCATCAATAAGAGGATCAATTTCCGATTTTGTATCTTCCCATTCAGTTAATGCAAAGCCTCCTTTTCCCTTTAACTGATACTCTATATTCCCAATTTGGGAATTCTTGCGGTAAAGTCGAATTTCAGCATAACGCAAGTAGGTTGCCCTGTCCCGGGCTCTTTCGCAATTATATGTCACGTTGTATTCACATTCAGACGGCAATTCGCTATTGTATACTTCCGTGCTGATACCATGACGCTGAAAGCCATCCTGGATAAGATACAACATGCGTCCATCAAAACACTCCTCTGAGCAGTCTTTAATACAGACATGCTTTATTTCAAAAGTACTATCTACAGGGTTTACTGTTACAGCGGTGCAACCGGACAGCAGAAAAAAAATAGAGAAAGAAAATAATAAAAAAGATTTCATTGGACCTCCGTTGTGTGACATTAATGAATTGAAAAATATAGACTTCTTGAAATAGTGGATCCATCAGGCAGACTTTTCATCCCCATCAACCTCAGAACCATCGGATCACCACAATAATATTTGGGGTGACCCGATGGTTCTATTGTAGGTCATTTTTCGTAGGGGCAATCCCTCTGTGGTTGCCCCCGTTAGGGCAGGCACGGTGGCCTGCCCCTACAGCGGCCGACGTTAGAGCCAATCCCAATATTTGATTTCCCCCAGTCGTCTGAAACCTAAAACTAAAATTAGGTGGACAATAAGCAACAACAGAATCAGATGGTATCCAAATATCGGAGATACTTCAAGGAGGGTGACGCATTTTTTCAACTTATTTTTCAGATTTAAATTTTTGAATATGATCCATTCAAAATTGACATCAAACAGGAGCCAAATTATCTGCGGTTACGCGTTTGTTCATTTCAGAACGCCTTGATTCCCTGACACAAATATGGTTTAATCCCCAAACTGCGACATATGATGCCAAAACGCTTATAAAAAAACAACTTAAAGAGCAAGGGAACACTTTGTCCGAGCTGAACATTGAAACCGTAAGCCAGACAACAGCAATGCTTTTTTCAGGACGGCTGGATGCCCCGGGCGTGGCCCGATTATGGGATATCGCAGTTAAAACGGTTAAAAAAGCAGGCCAGGGAAACATCCGAATAGACCTTGGCTCCGTTGATTACATGGACATGGCCGGTGCCACCTTTATCTCTCATTTAAGCCGCCTGGCAGGCAGCACGCCGGCAGAACAATCCGACGTCGTGACCGGCGTCAAAAAAGAGTTCGCGCCCCTTCTGGATCTGTCCCAAAAATCAAAAAACGAGGCATTATCCCCGCCGCCGAAGGTGTCCTACATTGAAAAAACCGGTAAAGATCTGGCCACCTCCCTTGAAGACACCAAAATGTTCATCACCATGGTCGGAGAGATCACGGCCGCTCTGTTTTCGTGCTTAAAAAATCCGGGCCGTGTCCGGTGGGCCGACACCTGGATGGTGGCGGAACGCTCCGGGGTCAATGCACTGCCCATTGTGATACTGATTTCATTCATCGTGGGCCTGGTTATGGCGTTCCAGGCCGCCATTCCCATGCGTATGTTCGGCGCGGAAATATATGTAGCCAACCTTATCGGCATTGCCATGGTCAGGGAGCTTGGACCCCTGATGACCGCCATTGTTCTGGCCGGCCGCTCGGCATCCGCCTTTGCGGCAGAAATCGGCACCATGAAGATCAATGAGGAAATTGACGCGCTCACTGTCATGGGCATGGAACCGGTCAGGTTTCTCATTGTACCAAGGGTCATTGCCGCGACCTTGATCACCCCCTTACTCACGGTTTTTTCCAATATTGTGGGCATTCTTGGCGGCATGGTTGTCATTCTTTCCCTTGGCTACCCGCCCATTGCCTATTACAACCAGGTGGTGGGATTTGTCTCCTGGGAGGATCTTGCCGGCGGTCTTGTCAAATGTTTTGTATTTGGTCTTCTTATTGCCGCCACCGGTTGCATCCGGGGGTATCAGACATTAAGGGGACCTTCTGCCGTGGGCGATGCCACCACAAGGGCGGTGGTATCTTCCATTATTTTAATTGCTGTCTTTGACGGTATTTTTTCCGTAATTTACTTTTATCTGGGCATATGAACGAGACAATTATCAGTGTCCGGCACCTGTTTGCCGGGTACAACAACAACGCCTTTATGGAAGATCTCAACTTTGATATCCAAAGTGGTGAGGTGTTTGTTATTCTCGGCGGTTCCGGCTGCGGTAAAAGCACGGTACTCAAACACATGATCGGCCTGGTGCCGCCGGTGTCCGGCCAGGTCTTCATCCATGGTGAAGATATAGTAACCACCCGGGGAAAGGCGCGCAACCGTTTGCTTGCCGGCATTGGCGTGGCGTTCCAGAACGGCGCGCTGTTCGGTTCCATGACCGTACTGGAAAATATCATGCTGCCCCTGATGGAATTCACGGATCTTCCCCGGGAAGCCGTTGAAGCCGTTGCCCGGGTCAAACTCGATCTGGTTGACATGGGCCATGCCCTTTATCTTCTGCCCGACGAGTTGAGCGGGGGCATGAAAAAGAGGGCCGCCATTGCCAGGGCCATGGCCCTTGATCCGGCCATCCTCTTTCTGGACGAGCCCTCCGCCGGGCTGGACCCCTTAACGTCCGCTGAACTGGACCGCCTGATCCTGAAACTGGCAGCATCCCTTAAAATCACATTTGTCATTGTCACCCACGAGCTTGAAAGCATTCTGACCATTTCCGACCGGGTGATCATGCTGGGCAAAGAGGAAAAAGGCATCATTGCCCAAGGCGACCCCAAAAAGCTCAAAGCGGATCCGTCAAACCCATATGTATATAATTTTTTTAACCGGAACCCATAACTACTCTTTGGAACCCGACCCATGACCCAGAAAACCAATTATTTTAAACTCGGCCTTTTTGTCATCCTGGCCTTTGCACTGACTGCGGCCATGCTTATTGCCTTTGGTGCAGGCCAATTTTTCAAGACGGAACCCCTTGCCGAAACCTATTTTAACGAATCCGTCCAGGGCCTGAACATCGGATCGGAAGTTAAATACAAAGGGGTAAAAATCGGCGCTGTAAAATCCATTACCACCCCCACAAAAGTTTACGACATTGCCTCCAATTATGTACTGGTCACCTTTTCCTTGTCCGAAGACTGTTATGTGGGCCAGACCGGAAAAAGACCTGAAGAACGTATGAAAAAAGCGGTCGAAAAAGGGCTTTGCGTATTTTTATCCTTTAACGGTCTGACCGGATCAGCATATCTGGAGACCGATTACCAAAAAAACGGGCCGGATGACCTTAAAATATCCTGGACCCCGGAAAATATTTATGTGCCTTCCCGGTCCAGCAATATCAAACAGGTTAAGGATGGAATCAGCCAGGTAATGCAACTTTTGGGTTCCCTGGACTTCCAAGAGATGAAAAAGGATCTTTCAGCCCTTCTCAAGGGCCTGAATATAACAAAGGTATCAGCCCAGGCGGAAAGTCTGATCAAGGAGCTTCGCCAGACCAACAGGGACCTGGCCAAAATCCTGACATCCGATCAGGTTAAACGGATTCTGGCGGATACAGGCTCATCTGTGGCAGACTTAAAACAGATTGTTCATGCGGCAAAAATTCCCATTAAACAAGCCCTGGCGGATATCAATACGGCATCAGGCAGTTTCAAACGCATGGCCACCCACCTGGAACAAGGTTACAAAGGAAAATTAAGCGACATGTCCGGTAAAATGGATACGGTTCTGGCCAGCCTTGAAAAAACATCCCGGTTATTAGAAAACATGATCTGGACAAATGCTGACGTCATTGAAAAAACAATCGGCAACCTGGAGGATACCACTGAAAACCTCAACCAGTTTACCCGGGAGCTGCGTAATTACCCGGGCAGCATTCTTATGGAAGCCCCACCTAAGGCCCATGGTCAGAATTAAATCTGCCACAGATGCGCCGGATTTTAAGTCGCCATCAAGGCACGCCAATGGAAGCATATTTGAGATATGTGTCCATTGGCGTAACGCCGAGGGCGGCTTAAAAGACAAGCAGATGGGCGATTTTATTTTGACCATGGGCCTGAGGCCTCAAGACCAGGAAAGGAGAAATAATTTGCTATGAACAGCTTTTATCCCTTAACGCGTTTGTCCCTTTTCATGATGATAACGTGCATCTTAATTGCCGCCGCCTTTTTTGCCGGATGCGGGATTAAAAATGATTACACGAAAAAACAGGTGTTCAGGCTTTGTGCAGACTGCGACAATCCTGCCGGTCAACGCAACCGGTCAGCCGGGGCACCGTTGGTGGTCAAACGCCTGGACATTTCACCGGAATTCAGCGGCGCGGGATTTGTCTACCGGGTGGATCAAAACCGGTTTACCCAGGATTATTATAACAACTACATGACATCACCGGCCCGCATGATCAGTGATGTCATGCTTGAAGCCCTGGTCGACTCGCCTCAGTTTGCACCAGCCCCTTCAAAAACCGGATTCCGGACGATATCTTCCAGTTATGGGGTAAAATCACAGCGCTCTATCGTGACCAGCGCAATGCATCCGCGGTATCGGCTGTGGTGACCATGGCGCTCAATCTTGACCGGTTGAACAAAGAGGGATTCACACCGGTTCTGTCAAAAACCTATTCCGCGCACATCCCTTTAGGCCCAGACACCAGCCCCAGGGCTTATATCCAGGCCCTTAATCATGGATTAGCCGATATTAAAAAAGAGATTCTGGCGGATTTTCAAAACTTGCCGACCCCGGCAGATACCCAATAGGATTCATGATATGAAATTTCGACCCTGCATTGATCTTCGAAACGGCAAAGTGGTCCAGATCGTGGGCGGCACCCTGTCCGACAAAACCCAGGACAGCCTTGTCACTAATTTTGAAAGCACCCGGACCCCGGAACAATTTGCACGGATGTACCAGGCAGACCAGCTTTTCGGCGGCCATGTCATTGCCCTTGGCCCTGGAAATACCCAGTCAGCCCTTGAAGCGCTGCACGCCTTCCCCGGTGGTCTTCAGATGGGCGGCGGTATTAATCCTGAAAACGCACACACCTTTCTGGATGCCGGTGCATCCCATGTCATTGTGACCTCCTATGTATTCTCCAAAGGCCGCATGGACATGGACAAGCTCAATGCTCTGGTGAATGCCGTGGGCAAAAACCGCCTGGTGCTGGATCTAAGTTGCCGTAAAAGGGACGGACAATTCTGGATTGTGACGGACCGCTGGCAAAAGTTCACCGAAAAGGCCGTAACCCCGGCCACTCTGGAAGACTTATCCGCATTCTGTGACGAGTTTTTAATCCACGGCGTGGATGTGGAAGGCAAAATGCAGGGTATCCAGGAAGAACTGGTGACGTTGCTGGGAGAACACAGCCCCATCCCTGCCACCTATGCCGGAGGCGCAAGCCGGTTTTCAGACCTGGACCGGGTAAAATCCCTTGGCAAGGGCCGTGTGGACCTCACCATCGGTTCAGCCCTGGACATCTTTGGCGGCACCATCCCTTACGAACAGGTGGTGGCGTGGCATAAGGCTCAAATCTGATCCGTTGATATTTATGAACAGGCTCTTAGGAACGAGCCCCCAATAATTTAACCTTGGAGCGCGGGCGTTCCGCCTGCATCTTTACTGCGGGCGGGACGCCCGCGCTCCCGAATATAACAAAATGGACCAACTATTTAAGGGCCATGGTCAGATAAATGATTTTATCCGGGCCTCTAACGCCTCTTTAGGCAAGGCCCCTGAGACCTAGTCAACCAGACTGCCGTATTAGGATAAATAAACAATGGCGCATTTGCTTCACCTGGAAACAAGAGAATGCGTATGACGTTGAAATCACAGATTATCATTAACCATGGGGTTCCTATGAAAAAAATACCTGCCGTCCACCCAGGGGAGATACTGCTTGAAGAGTTCATTAAACCTTACGGGTTGACTCAATATAAATTGGCAAAAAATATCGGTGTTTCACAAATGAGGATATCTGAAATTGTCAATGGGAAAAGAAGTATCACCACAGACACATCCTTACGGCTTTCAAAATACTTTGGCTTGTCCCCTTCATACTGGATAATGCTTCAAATTGAATATGATATCGACATGGCCATGGACAATCATGAACTGGCAACAACCATAGATAAAATTGTCCCGGTAAATGCCTAAAAATTTAAAATCAAATTGAATTCCTATCGTGAAAGCCATAAAACGGGCCTGCCGGATAAATTCCGGCAGGCGTTGGATCAGATAAATGATTTTATCCGGGCCTCTAACGCCTCTTTAGGCAAGGCCCCTGCGACCTGGTCAACCAGACTGCCGTTTTTCACGAAAAGCATGGTGGGAATGCTTTGAATGCGGTATTTTGAGCTGGTCATGGGATTTTCATCCACATTGATCTTGGCAATTTTAAGCCGCCCCCGGTAAGTTTTTGCCAGGCCGTCCAGGATGGGGCCCACAGCCCGGCATGGACCACACCAGGGAGCCCAGCAGTCCACCAGCACCGGAAGGGATGATTGCATGACCTCCCGGTCAAAATTGGCATCCGTAACGTTCACAGGGGCATCAAAAATTTCAAGAGGCAAAATTGTTCCGCACTTGCCGCACTTGGGACTTTCCGACATCCTGTTTTCAGGCACCCGGTTTTTTGCCCCGCATTTCGTACACCGAATAATCAATTGGTTCTCACCCATATTTTATCCCTCATTCTTGATGGTTTCACCCACTCAACAACCACCGCCTAAATACAGTGGGTTGAAATTAAGGACTGGAAGTCCGGATACGGGTCCAAGACCCGTCTTATCCGTGCTCGTGCCCGTGCTCGTAAACGTTAACGTTAACGAACACGTTTACGTTCACGAGCACAAGCACGCAAGGGTCATTGTGGATAGCCTCAATGCCCGCAATGGCAATAGCTTGATAACCCCAAAATCTTGGCCGGAGCACTGATGGTCACCCCGAAAAACACGGCAGGTTTTCCGCAGTTCAAAAAATTGGTAATGGTGCCGTTCACAATGGTGGACCCGGTGGCAAATATCATGTCACACCAGTCAAGCCCGTCCTCTAACTCTTCCCCTGATTCTATGCGCACACCAAATTTTTCGGTGCCCACGTTGTCCGGGTCAAGGTCCAGAACCCGCATCGTGTTCTGTCCGGCAAGATATTCCAAAAATCTTGGCTGAAGCCCGACCAGAAGAATTTTTTTTCCTGAAAATTGCGGCTGCTGAATCAGGTTATCGGCACACGCCACCGGTTCCTTATCCTTACAATGCACTGTTTTTTCACAAAGCGCCAAGGATCTGTATACCGCGTTGAGCCCTGCAATAAAAATTGCCCGTTCATTGGTTTTTGTGTGATCCGTTTCAAGCAGTCCGTCTACGGATAAAGAGATATCCGTGTACTCGTCCGTAAATGCCTGGCCCACAGCCCCGTTAAATGTTGCTGCCATCATCACCTCTTTGCCTTTGACAATGGGGTAATCATCATGATCCGGGGTGCCGATGGCTTCTTCTACGGACAAGGGCTTGCATTTGATGTCAATTCTTTTGTCTGCCAGATCGTGGCGGACAATTTCTGCTTTTAAGGCGTCTTTCATTTGAATGTAAATGTCGTCGATATTCATTTTACTTCCTTTATTCAGCATGTTACCGCTTATTGATATTCCAGGTTTTAACCAGCTTTGCTGCTTCATCTCCTGGATTATCTGCTTCAGATATCGCAGATACAACAAAAAAACCGGCAACGCCTGTCAGGGCAAGCGAGGGTATGTCGGCAAGTTTGACGCCGCCGCCAACCACGACGGGGATTGAACTAAGTTGGGCAAGCGTTTTAATATCTTCAATGCTTCTTGTAATTTTCTTTCCGTCCACATCAAGCCCGCTGTCCGGCTTAGTCTTTGTTTCATGCAAGGGGCCGGCGCCAAAATAGTCAATCACACTGACATCCGCATTTTTTATGTACTCAAACAATTCATGGGTCCTGGCGGATAAGCCGACAACGGCATCAGGACCTAAATATTCCCGGCAGACGTCCACGGGGATATCCGATTGGCCCACATGGATGCCGTCAACCTTTATGCCTTGTTTTTTTGCAGCCAGAACCACGTCAAGGCGGTCATTCACCAACAGGGTCACCATGCCGGATTTGCCGATTTGCGCGATCACCCCGGCGGCCTGTTCGGTCAGTTCGATTAATTCCCTGGCAGAGGCTGTTTTTGACCGGACTTGCACGCATGTAACACCGGCGTCTACCGCATCCCGGATAATGGGTGCAACAGGACGGCCTTTGGTATTCTCCGGCCCCACCACAAAATATGCTGAAATATCCAGTTTACTTCTCATGCGCATCCGACCCTTCCAAAATATGATTAACCTTATCCACCTTGGACGTCATCATGTCCGTAAATCCGGGCCGTATATCCGCTTTCAGCACAACGCCCGTACGAATGCCTTTTTCGGCAAGTACAAATGCTGCGTCTTTTACCACCTTCATTACGTCATCCCAGGGGCCTTCGATCTCCGTAAACATGGAGTTCGTTCGATTTTTAAGGCCTGACGCCCTAATAATTTTTATGACTTGTGCAACCTCCCTGCTAAGCTCATCTCCTGTGCCGCTGGGTGATATGCACACTGAAACCAATGTATTCATATATTAAATTTCCTCAATATCAAATGGGTTATCTGCAATTTCCTTGGGTTTTGCTTTATACAGTTCATCCAAAAAGTGAACCTGAAAACTTGCCGGACCATCTGTTTTTTCTGCGGCGCGACAACCGGCCAAATTATAAACCGCCGCACCTGTCAATGCTGCAATAAACCCGGATGCCGCAGTGGCATAGACAGCCATGACGCCGCCTAAAGAACAGCCTGATCCGGTAATTTTTTCCATAAAATGTGAGCCACCATGACAAAAGGCTATGACAGACCCATTGGTAATCAAATCCTGCTTGCCCGAAACAGCCACAGCCCCGCCTGTCCATCCGGCCAAGGCCACGGCCGCATCTTTAGCCGCGCTCACCGGATCCTGGGAATCCACTCCACGGACATTGGATGTCCCGGTGCCGCCGGCCAGCCCCCATAACCCGGCCAGGGCAATAATTTCAGAGGCATTTCCACGGATAATACTTGGCTTGTAGGGTTTAAATGCCAGCAACAGCCGGGTGCGAAGATCGCCGATGCCGATGGCCACAGGATCCAGGACCCATGGTTTCCCGCTGTCACTCAACATTTTTGCCATGGCCGGTAACGTCTTTTCATAGACCGGTGCAAGGGTACCCAAATTTATGTAGGCGGCACCACCTGCCTGGGCCAAGGATTCGGCTTCATCCGGCAGATATACCATGGCTGCCGAACCGCCCACGGCAAGCTGGGCATTGGCGACAAAATTGATGGTGACCGTATTGGTGACGGATCCTGCCATGGGATTGGTCTGCCTTACGGTTTCAACAGCATGAATTATTCCGGCTTGAATGTCTTTTTTAAGACTCATGTATAATTACCCCTTCCGCTGGTATTAGGGCCGTGGAAACAATAAAATTTACCAACATGGCGCTTATCCAAATCAACTTCAATGGTATGATCTCAGCCCTGCGATCAAATCCGCGGTTAGTCCGTTACCCACGGACAGGCACCCATTTATATTTTTAACTTTTTTTTGCCTTTCTTGTCACTTCTTTTTCCATGGCAATCGGCATGTAAGCATATCCTGGAAATAAAAAAATAAGGTTACTCTCCAATATAATTGAATATTGGCTTTTGAAAGTAGGGACAATATATGAAGGCTGGATAATTCCCTGAAAAGAGGTCAATCATCCCGGTGCATACCTGAAACGAATCAATGAGAATACAAAAATCAATCATTTTGAAATTTAAAAAGGTGAGGATTGACAGGGATCGTCTGGGTGGCTTTTGGGCTTCGGAAAGGCAGGACTACACGTCATAGTCCTTACCCGTACATCAAGGCAGATTACCCAGCACTACATCTTCCAGTCCTGGCTTTTCCAAAAGCAACAGCGGTAAAAAATAATACCATGATTGTGGACCCTGGCATTACTCATTTCTGTTGCTATCGTCCGAATATATGATCATTTTCAAAATCGAAACTGCTGCCAAGTTGGATGAATATTTTATTTGCCTGACGGTGAACAATGCCAAAAAAAGCATTTAGCCCCACAAAAAAATCTCAAAATCAGAGAAGGGATACCATATTTGCTCATTTTTTTGCCTCTCACGCCTTGAGTCTGTAGTCAAGAACATGTGGAGATCTTTCGAGCAGATCGAGGAGAACTCGTGTGGAACCCGTTGGCTTTCTTTTTCCTTGTTCCCATTGCCTTATTGAAGATGGGCTTACGTTTAATAATTTGGCAAAAACGGTTTGACTCAAATTTAATTTTTCTCTTATTCCTTTTATCTGGTGTGTAGTAAGCTGTACTTCAGGAATTGTAATATCCAATGCATTTAGCTCTTTTTCAGTAAAAGATGTTTTAAACCCTGAATCAATCATATCCTGAACAGTTTCACCTATCGCTTTTTTAATTGAATCTCTCATTTTATTCCTCCAGATCAAACAAAATCTGTTCTTCTTTTAATTTTCCAATTTGGCTGGCATGAATATCCAATAGATCTGAGCCTAACTTTTTGAAATAATGTAATTCAGACTTGCTTATATTCGATCTTTCATTTTTTCCAAACCCGTATAAAAAAATGGCTCTATCTTCTTTTCTATATGCGATTATTGTTCTGAATCCAGAGCTTTTTCCCTGACCAGCCCGCTTCACACGAATTTTGAATAGGTTGCTTCCTAAATCAGCTACCGATAGTCCTTGTTCTAAATTTTTAACGGCTTCAGTTAAATGATGATTTTCTAACTTCATCTTTTTTGCCCACTTTTTAAACCACTTCGTGCATAGCTTTTTCATAAAATAACTATAACTCTTTGTGATACAGTTTTCAAGTCTCTATTTAATCGCTATTGATGAACAAATATATTTTTTCTACAGACCATCAATTTTAAAAAAAGCATGAATAATGAAAGCATTGTGAGGTCATGCAGAAGTTAGCAACAATTATCCAACGCATGAAATTCAGGGACGAAAATGCCAAAAATATCATTTGGATACCAAAAATTTTATATGGAAATCTTAGGAATCTTACGACGAGCCCTATGTCTATTATAGAACTCCCAGAGACTTTCTTGAAAGGGAGAGCACTACTTCTGTCAGTGGTTATGCTGGATCAAATCCATCCGGTGAGCGATAGTATTCATAGTCCACTCCCATAATCATTTCTGTCATCGGGAAGACTTATTAATAGTCAACACCCTGCCCCCCCTCAACAATTCCTTAAATAGTATCTGCTGATTTTCTATTTTATCGGCTTTAAAGCACCCATTGAATGCTATCCTATTCTGTTGTACAAAAACTTGAATAGAATGCTCTTATGCTCCTAAACTGTAAATAGAGGATTGAAAATGATCGAAAAAAAACACTGAAGCTTTTAGTGAAGAATGGGTAAAAAACAACATTAATGACCCAACCAATGAATTCGTTATTCTACGCCAAATTATCCCTTGGCAAAGAATCACCGACAAATTGGCTTATTATTATAATGACAGCAAGGGGCGTATGGGTACTCCCATCCGGACGATCGTAGGGATTTTCATTGTTTTAAAATTCCGGTTACTCAGTGATCGGACGGTCGTTAATCAGGTCAAGGAAAACCGGTATATTCAATACTTTTGCAATGTCTCAGATGAAGATTTGTTTACTTTCATGCATCACAGCAACCTGAGCAAATTGCGAAAACGTTTTGGTATCAAGGGGCTTGAAACCATAGATGCCGTCATTTTCAATCTGTTGAGGATTACAAAAGTAATCGATAACGACAGTATGCTGATTGATTCCACTGTACTGCTCAACAATATTGTTTATCCAACAGATATCGGATTGATTTTCAAGGCGTTTAAAAAAATGGCGCAGGTTGCCAAACACTATCATATTCCCTTCTGGTGGGATGACCGGGAACTCAAACAACTATGGCGCGAATACAATTTAAATCGAAAAAAGAGTGAAATTATACCTCTATTTTTTGAAATTCTCTTAATATTTTCCAGTGGGTTGCGGACATTTGAAAAAATCGTTCAAACCCTTGAAGGTTCTGACAAGGACAAAGAAAAAGCTCTGCAACTTTTGGAACTCCTGATATTGTTTCAGCGCCAGAATGAACAGAAGCTTGCAGGAGAAAGACATATTCCAAACCGGATTGTATCCTTTGATGAACCGGATGCCCGACCGATCAAAAAAGGCAAAAAGCATCCAGACTGTGAATTTGGGAGTACGCTTCAGCTTTCATTCAACCGCCAAGGCTTTATGGTTACAACGGAAAATTTTATTGGCAAACCCAATGATAAAACCCTGTGGCCGGAGACAGTCCGATTGTTTGAACAAAAAATGAAAGGTGCTCCTGAATATGCCATCGGTGATCAAGGCTACCGCAGTCGGGTAAACCAAAAAATCCCCCAAGGCACCCCAAATATCTTCCTCGGCAAAAGTTCGGACGTTAACGAAGAAGAACAGGATTATTGCCGAAAAGCCCGGTCTGCAACGGAAGGCTTTATCGCAGTTGCAAAGAAACTTCGCGGCTTTGGCCTCAGTCTCTATCGGGGAATTGACGGGGACCGCATCTGGTCTCTTTTATGTCAGATTGCGTACAATTTGAAAAAGTTTCTTCAGCTCTACAATGATGAAAAAATCAGTGAAGAAAGTTTGATGAAACTCGGCTTACTGGGCTAATCGACATTTTTTCAGATTGATTTGGGCACTGGCAGTTTACCAGATGGATTGGTGCGGCCAAAATATGATGAAATTGCTTTTAGAAAGCCGTCAGAGTCCATGGTAGCCTTTTTTAAGGCGTTATTTTAAACGAAGGTGCACAATAGCCGATAATCATATTTTATCCATATGAGAGAAAATCAGCAGATACTAAATAGACAATTTAGGATACCAAATCATCGATTTACGGCCAAACCTGGGAATAACTTGGAACCTATCTTCTGTTTTTTCAAACAATGAACTTAGCGCGCTAAAGCGCGGACTTTCTAGTCTCGAACGAACTCCATAGTGTCTTGATTACAACCAGGACAACCCAAAACCGGCATAAATCCATCATAATACCTGCCTTCAAATTCGGCTATTCCTATTTCAACATCTATAATAGCTTCGTTAACTTTCATTTCATGATGACATTTTGAACAACGGTAGTTGTACTCCTCCGGCGGGGGGCCAAACGGAATATCCACTCCCTCTATCAATTTCTTTTTGCTCATCTTTGACTTCCTCTAAAGTTGAAAAAATATCATACAGAACACCATACTTTGGATGCCAGATCTCCATCAATTCCATTTCTGCCTCACAATATTGACATATCATGGGATCTTTTCCGCTGATCTCCTGATATCTTTCTCGATATTTTTTCCGTTTTACTATTTGATACGCCCCTTTGACTATTCGGCCTATTCGCTTTATCCCTTTCTGAATCACTTCAGACCATTTTTTGTACGTTTTAGTTGCTTCCAAACCGTAATATCGTATTCTTTGAAAGCCTTTCGGCATAATGTGCTGAACCATCCGCCCAATAAACGTATAAACAGCAACCTTCTCAAATTTTTTCGACTTGGTTTTGTGGTCTTTATACCAATACCCGACTGTTTCCCCATCGTAACTGATTATCCGTCTGACTGCTATCGGAGGAGAGGCTACATATTTGGCTAAATACCCGGCTAAACCCCGGCAGGCATCCGGTACGCTCCCTTTACTGACATTGGCAACAAGCCCATTGGGATATTCCTTCCAGAGCATATCCACAAGCCGATTCACCTCAGATGAATCAAAGTGTCCTTTCAACCAGGTAAACAAATGGTATTGCCATTTCTTATGGATTATCTCGTACTTAAAATAGCCCAGGTCATACCAGCGTTCACGTTCAGCACAGATCCCACCGCTTGTCATTATAATGTGTAAGTGCGGATTATATCGTCCTGACCGACCATGAGTCTGAACAACAACTATGGTCCCAATTTTCAACGTTTTTCGTTTTACATTACTGACAACATCTTCCAAGCATTCAGATCCACACTTCATAAACCCTGATAGCAAATCTTTGCTGAAACGCTCTTTGAAAAACATAGGTCTCAATTGTTCCGGCAGCGTTAATACGATGTGTCTGTATATCACACCAGTGTGCAGCATTGCGCTTACTTGGCTGACAAAATTGTCGACATATTGTTTGGAGCATGAAAGACAAAAACAACTTTTACAACTGAAGGGTATTCGTATTCTGTCCCGACCACAATGCATACAGATGTACTCGCTGTAACCGTTGGAAGCATCTTTGCATCCAAGCATTTTCTGAACCTGATCATTGTATTGATCAATGTTATATTGCGGATGGGCTTCTATAAAACCTCCCCAATGATCGTTGAAGATTGTCTTAAATACATCAACATCTGAATTGATTGATTTTCTATCCGACATCCAAGTCATGACATAATATAAACACATTTTGATCAATATCACAAAATTGTGGTGATACCAGGGCTAAAATGGAAATTCCTATACTCTTGAATTAGCCCGCCCCGCAGGGACGCAGCACCCGCCGGGACGTGCACCCTCCGGGAAAGAATATTTTATATAGTAATACTAAATCCGTTTCTCTTTTATTATCATGACAATCAATTGGAGGTCGCCCGAAGAATGATATATTTAAGAAGGTTTAACCCAATGAATAATAATTGAAGATCAAATTCACCAGGAGAATAATTATGAAAAAAAATATCCCTCTGCTTAACGGCCTAATTGTCTTATTTATGCTGCTGTTTGCTGCTGGAATCTGTTCGGCATCTGGTCTTGATGCGTTTAAGGGCAAAAAAGGAATTCTAAGAATTTCCGGAGGTACGGCCCATATCCCGGTCATGAAAGAGGCGGCAAAAAGAATTATGGCATTCAACCCGGATATTCAGATAACAATTGCCGGAGGGGGATCAGGAGCGGGTATCAAACAGGTGGGAGAAGGACTTGTCAATATTGGTAACTCAGGAAGAAAACCAACGGACAGTGAAATAAGCAAATACGGGCTTTTTATGTACAAATGGGCCATAGATGGTGTAACCGCAGTGGTTCATCCGGATAATCCGGTCAAACGTCTGTCTTCAAAACAGCTGCAGGATATTTATGCCGGCAAAATTGCCAACTGGAAAAGCCTCGGGGGAGATGACAGACCCATTAATCTTTATACAAGAGATAAAGCCAGCGGCACCCGGGAAGTATTTTGGAAAAAAGCGCTGGGCAAGGGTGACATCTCAGGAAAGGCGCATTTTGTTGCATCAAACGGTGCAATGAAATCCGCTGTCACCAATGACCCCTATGCCATTGGTTATATTTCTGTGGGATATTTAGACACATCAGTTACCGCTGTTCGCCTGGACAATGTAACACCCAGCCTCCAAACAGTACAAACCGGTGAATACAAAGTTGCAAGGGGGCTTTACAGTAATACTAAAGGTGAATTTTCAGGCCTTGCCAAAACCTTCATTCAATATCTTTTAAGCCCTGAAGGGCAGAAAATTGCTGTTGAGAAAGGATTCATTCCTGTCAACTGATGAGGAGTGACGAAAGAATTCCTCAGACGCTGTTCGCATGTGCTGCATTCCTATGTGCTGCAGTAACGCTGTGTGTTCTTGGATTTATGATTTTACTCAGCATGCCGGTACTGAAAAGCGGTATGCTCTTGCAAATACTGACGGACCCATGGTCCCCGGATCATGGGCGGTTCGGTATTTTGTCCATGATAGTTGGGACCTGCTATATTGCATTCTTAAGTTTATTTATCAGTTTTCCCGTCAGTCTTGGCTGTTCGTTTTTTATCCAAGTTACTCATCCGAAGGGATTGGGCAGACTTCTAAAAAAAATGGTGCAGCTAATGACGGCGGTTCCAACGGTTATCTATGGGTTTGTGGGTATTTTCCTGCTTGTGCCTGTTGTCCGGAATTTGTTTTCATACGGCTCCGGTATGAGTATTTTATCCGCATCAATCATGCTGGGTTTGCTGATCTCCCCCACCATGATCCTGTTTTTTTCCCAAAGCTTTGCCAGGGTTCCCAAAACATTTATTAATGCCGTGGATGCTTTGGGAGGAACGCCTTTTCAGAAACTATTTTATGTCATTTTCCCCCATGCATGGCCCGGTATTATTACCGGGCTCGTATTGGCTTTTGGCAGGGCCATGGGAGATACGTTAGTGGCATTGATGCTCAGCGGTAACAGCGTCATGCTGCCATCTTCAATTCTGGATTCGGCCAGGACGCTGACCGCCCATATTGCCATGGTTATTGCATCAGATTTTGACAGTATTGAGTTTAAAACCATATTTGTCTGCGGCGTTGTCCTGTATTTCATGACATTTCTGGGGGTCTTTGCGGCAAGGCTTTCGGAACGGAAGAACTAATGCTACCAATCTCAGTCAAAGACAGGCTCCTTGCCGTATTTTCATGGATGTCTGCGTTGCTTCTCACCGCTGGTTTAGCCGTGATTTTAGGGTTTCTTATATTTAAAGGCACCCCATCCCTTGGTGTGGGGCTGATATTTGCGGACGTACCTGTTCTGGACGCACTTCTGCTTAAGCGCCAGGTCTTTGGCGGCCTTTTCCCGGCCATGGCAGGCACGTTTCTGCTTGTATTGATTTCTGTGGGGATTTCTTTGCCTTTGGGACTTGCTACAGGGGTCTGGCTTGCTGAATATGCACCGCTATCTTTGAAGAAGATTTTCAGTTTCATAATTGATCTCCTTGCCGGAATTCCATCCATTGTTGTAGGTCTTTTCGGATTTTCAATAACTGTTTTCCTGCATCATTATTACGACAACCACATTTACCCCTGTCTGTTAATTTCAGCCTTGTCACTGGCATTTCTGGTCCTGCCATATATTGTAAAAACAACCCAGGGTGCCATGGAAAGCCTGCCGCTTCACATTCGATTGACGGCGCCGAGTCTGGGAGCATCAAAATTTGAGAATATTATTTATGTTCTTCTGCCGTCATCCCTTTCAGACATTGTCAGCGGTATTGTCCTGGCCATTGGGCGATGTGCCGAAGATACCGCCGTGATAATGCTGACAGGAGTTGTGGCAACCGCCGGTGTCCCAAAATCTCTTTTTTCAAGTTTTGAGGCACTGCCGTTTTATATATTTTATACGGCATCGGAATATGCGGATCAGTCGGAATTGATAAAAGGTTATGGGGCAGCGCTTATTTTGCTGTTGATCTGCTCAATCCTTTTTGTTCTGGCTCATTTAATCAAATACTGGTTTGATCAAAAATTAAATTTTCGCCATTAATCATTTATGGAACATCAAATAAAGATAAAAGTAAGAGACCTGTTTTTTTATTACAGCGGCAATTCCATATTGCAGAATATAAATATTGATATCCACCAGAACAGCATCACATCAATTTCAGGTCCTTCCGGACAGGGTAAATCGTCTTTTTTAACGGTGTTGAACCGGCTCTGGGAGAACATCGAAGGTGCGAAAGTTAAAGGACAGGTGAAAATCAACTTTGGTAACGGCTTTGAAGATATTTACCGTAAAGAGTATTCTCTTCCCATGCTTCGCCAAAAAGTCGGAATGGTATTCCAGACGCCAAATCCTTTGCCAATGAGCATTTATAAAAATATTGCCTTCCCGCTGAAACTGATTGGAGAAAAAAACAAACAAACTGTCACCCAAAAAGTAAAAACAGCGCTTGAACGGGCATTTTTATGGGAGGAAGTCAAACATCGGATGTCGGATGATGCCCGCCTGCTGTCAGGTGGTCAACAGCAACGTCTTTGTATTGCCAGGGCATTAATTTTAAATCCCTGTGTACTGCTGCTGGATGAACCGACCTCTTCGCTTGATGAAACCTCATTAGAGGTTATTGAACAACTGTTGCTTGAGTTAAAAAATAATTGCACAATTATTATGGTTTCCCACTATATGGACCAGATTCGACGCATTGCAGATCGAAAATTCATCCTGTCAGATAAGCAGCTAATGCTGAAATCATTTTAAAGATAATTTTGATCATCAAGCCTTAGACAAAAAAGTTACAGGCGATTGTATTGCCACTTTTTCGCCTGTTTCCTGGACAAATATGAACCAACTGGTTATTTTAACCAAATGGTTAACTTTTTTTCAGGTTCCGGGTAGAAAGGAGACAGCAATGGCGGACACCACCACAAGAAAGAATAAAAAAGACCAATCTGTCCGCAAAATTTTAAATGCCGCGTTACTGGTTTTTGCCACCCAGGGGTACAATGGTGCCAGGGTTGATGCCATTGCCCGCAAAGCCGGGGTAAACAAGGCCATGATCTATTACCGGATCGGAAATAAACAAGCCCTGTACCAGGCTGTTATTCATGATATATACCAAGACCGGGCAGCACAGCTTCGCCGGGAAATACAGTCCATAAGCAACCCCGAAGAAAAATTAAAAACCTACATTGCCAGCGTTGCTGCCATCATGGATGCCCATCCCCATTTCACCCGGATCATGATACGGGAAATGGTTTCAGGGTGGGCCAATTTCAGCCCGGCCATCTTTGAAGAAGTTAGTGTGACCATTAAGATTGTCCAGACAATACTTGACGAAGGCGTGGAAAAAGGGGTTTTCCTAAAAACAGAACCTCTTGCGGTTCATACCATGGTCATTGGCACGCTTATCCTCAACCATCTTACCCAGCCGGTGAAAAACCAAATCATGGCGGCACTGGCCTCACCAGAAAGCCCATCGGACAATAAGGGTTTTGACCAGCTTGTACCCCAGGTGCAGCGCCTGGTGATCGCAGCTTTGCGTCCCGCCGGGGTCAAACATGAATAAAACCATAAACGTAACCCGGTCACTTCTTGTTCTTATCTCCGCTGTGCTGACCCTGGTATGCCTGGTGGAAACATGCCGGGCCCAGGAACGGCTGACCGTAGACCAGGCTGTACGGATCGCCCTTGAACACAGCCTGCAGCGGCGCATGGCGGCAAAGGATGTGGACATTGCCGATGAGGGCCTTGCCAGGGCCCAGGCCGAGTTCGGACCCACCGTAACACTTCAAGGGGGCCTTTACCGGTATGATGACCCGCCCAGCATTGTTCAGGCAGGCCAGGGCCTGGCAAAGCTGAATAATGCCCTGTCTGCCATAACCTCCGGCCAGGTGCCGGAAGTAAGCCTGCCCAGTGACAGCCGCACCTATTACGGCGGACAGATTAAAGTGACCCAGCCGTTGTATACGGGAAACAAACTGACCGCCACCCGTCAACTGGCCCGGGCCAACCTGGAAAATGCCCGAAAAAACCTGGATGCATCCGACAATGATCTGGCACTATCTGCCAGAAACGCATTTTATACCGTGATCCTGAGCCGGCAGATGGCCTGCGCCATGGACGAAGCGGTGGAGAGCATGACCGGGCATGTCCAAGAGGCAACCGCCTACCATGATCAAAAAATTGTTCCCAAACTGGATCTTTTGCGGGCCGAAGAAAAACTGGCGGATTTAAAACAACAGCAGTTGTATGCCCATAATAATGTGGAGCTTGCCCAGACCTCTTTGAATTATGTACTCGGCGTGGATATGGATACCCGATATACCTATGATGATGCCCCCCGGCCCCTGCCCATGCCCCTGGATCTTGGCACCTGTATTGAGACCGGTCTTAAAAACAGGCCGGAGATTGGCGCGGTGGATGCACAGATCCGGATGGCAAAGGCGCAGATCACCATTGCCCAAAGCGACCGTCTGCCCACCCTGGCCCTGGTGGGGGAAGCCCACCACTATGAACCTGAAAATGAGGATCCGTCCGCCCAAATCGGCATTGTGGCCGCCATTGACCTGTTTGACAGCGGCCGTACCAGCCATAAAAAGGCCCAGGCCGCCCGGAATCTTGAAAAGGCCCGGATCGCAAAAAATCAACTGTTCAGGGGTATTCGTCTGGAGGTGGAGAAAGCGTACCAGGATGCCCAGGCCGCCCAAAAATCCATTGATGTGGCCCAAAAATCCCTGGATACGGCCCAGGAAGCCCTGGATGCCGCCCGGACCCGCTACAAGGTGGGGTTGAGCACCTCTTTGGAACGTCTGGATGCCGAAGTATCCCAGACCCGGGCAAAAACCAATTATATTCACGCCGTAAGTATGTATAATATTGCGATCGCTGAACTGGAACGCGCCATGGGAAAGGAGTAGCCCCATATGAAACAGGTGAAACAAGACAAAAAAAAATATTTTATACGGGCTCTGGTGTTCTCTATTCTGGCCGTACTGACCGCTGCCGGATGCGACAATCTGCCGGCACATGAGGACAAAAATGCCTCTTTGGAACCTGCACCCCTTGTCACCAGCATAACCATCTCCGCCCGGGACACCCAGCCGGCGCACCGCTTTTCCGGCGAGGTCCGGGGACGGTACGAAACCGCCCTGGGATTCCGGATCCCGGGCAAGGTAATTGCCCGCCATGTGGAGGTTGGCACCCGGGTGAAGGCAGGTGACCTGCTCATGCAAGTGGACCCCAAGGATATTAAAGAGGCGGTGACGGCTGCCGGAGCCCAGGTAGATGCGGCCGAAAGTCAATATAAACTAGCCGCGGACCTGCTCAATCGCTTTAATGCCCTTTATGAACAGGATTACATGAGCAAGGCTGAGATTGACCGGTACCAAAACAGCGCAGACTCAGCCAAGGCGTTATTAAAACAGGCCCGGGCTCAACTTATCCAGGCGAGCAACCAACTAAACTATTGCAATCTCAACGCCGATGATAACGGTGTGGTACTTGATGTCCGGGCAGAAGCCGGTCAGGTCGTGGCGGCAGGCATGCCCGTGGTCATCATGGCTAAGGGAGACCAGCGGGAGGTTGAAATTTTTGTACCCGAGAACCAGGCGGCACAATTCAGCCCAGGCGCCCTTTTTCACACCAGTTTCTGGGCACTACCCGACCTGACGGTAAAGGGACAGGTCCGGTATGTATCACCTGTGGCAGATCCCATTACCCGGACCTACAAGACCCGCATTACGCTTATCAATCCCCCGGACACGGTTCGGTTGGGCATGACGGCGTCTGCGGTCAGCGCCATACATGAGGCCGGCGGCAGCCGGATCTTTATCCCGCTATCCGCTGTTTATCAGACCGGCGATGCCCCCATGGTATGGGTGGTCAAAAATCACAGGACCAGGTTGCAGAGAATCAGGCTGGGAAAGGCTGCACACGGCGAAGAGATCCAGGTCATTGAAGGCCTGTTCCCGGGCGATGAAATTATCACCACCGGTGTACACAAGCTTTCGGAAGGACAGCGGGTGCGAACCCAAGCCCTGATCCAATAAATTCAAACAACAGCCATGGAAACATTAAAGGACGGCTTATCTTATACTCGATGTTCGAGTTATAGCTGACGTGAAAATGAAACTAATAAATACAGGTGTTGGCGCAAAGCGCAAATCTAAAAAACAAATAAAACGGGTGTGTTTTATTTTTCTTTTGTTCCAGATATGTTTCTGTTCGGGGATCGTGTCGGCACAAAATGCAGGCATTGAGGTTGCAAAAAGAGAGGGGCTGACGTCTAAAGGGAAAAACGATCTTCAGAAAAAAAACCGTCTCGACTTCACCATTGAGGAAAAAGCGTGGATTAAGCAACATCCCCAACTCAAAGTAGGCACGTACCATGCACCACCCTATATCTATGTGGAGTTTGGAGAACCGAAAGGCTATTTAGTTGATATTGTCAGGCAAGTATTTGAACGTGCAAACCTAACCCCTGAATTTACCGAAATACTGCCGCTGAAAACCCAACTTGAGATGTTGCAGGCAAACAAGATTCATGTCGGCGTTGGTTTTATTAAAACCGAAGCAAGAAAAAAATTTTTACATTACACCAGGACGCCAATGGATCTTCAAATTGGTATCTTTACCCGGAGTGACGGGCCGGAATATCTTAATGAAAAGAGCCTTAATGGTTTAACCATCGCTTCATATCACGGCTATGGTCTTGCTGAAAAGTATATGAGAAAATACCAGGATATAAAAATTGTCAACGCAGACGATGCAGACGGCATGATGAAACTGGTTTCCCGGGGCAAGGCAGACGTTGCATTTCAAGAGGTGGCAAGTGCGAATTTTATGATATTTCGGAGCAATTACAACAACCTTGTCTTAAAAGGGTATCTTCCGGATGAGATTCAGATCAGTACCATGGTTACCGGTAAAAATCAGCCACTGCTCAAATCTATCCTGGAAAAATCATATCAGGCCATTCCATTCAGTCAGCTCTACGCCCTTCACGAAAAATGGCTTGGCCCGGACTTTTCGGCAGAACAAAAAATTCTGACCAAAGAAGAACTGGCATTTTTAAATAACAAAAAAACGTTTACCGTTTGTGACTATAACGACATGTACCCCATATCCGGGGTTCAAAATGGACAACTGATCGGCGTTATGGGGGACTATTATAATGAAATCGCTGCACGCCTGAACGTAGAATTTAAAGCGATCCCAACAAGTAATAGAGAAGAACTCAGCCGTAACGTTGCCGGCGGTAAATGTGATTTTGTCTCTGTCATCCCAGCAGATCGACCGCCTTTTCCTGCAATCAAAAGATCCGACCAATTTGCCGGAAGTATTTATCTTTCCATGGGCAATCTGAAAAGTATTTATTTTGATCATGACAGCGATTTTAAAGGCCATACCTTCATTGTCCGTTGTGAATCCTTCAAACAGGCGTTAAAAAGAGCCTATCCGGATCTTGACATCGAAGTAAGTTCCGATATGGATCGTATTCTTGAAAAACTCAGCTTCGATGAAAATGTCCACTATATAGCGCCAAAGCCAATTCTTGACAGAATTATTCAAAAATACGGCTATCAAAAATTTAAAATAAACGGTTCGTTTGAAAAAGCTAAAATAAAATATGCACTGGGGGTGCATGATAAAAACCCGTTGCTGCTCTCCATAGTGAATAAAACCATCGCAACGATTCCATCGGATTTAACAACCCGGATTTTTGATAAATACGAACTTCGCGGATTTCGTATCGAAAAGAGTTACAACATATATTTTCTTTACATCGTAACCGCACTGCTCATTTTAATGCTTGTGGCGCTGTTCATCATCTACCACCTAAAAAAGCAACACAAAATTATACAAGCTGAAAAAGCAAGATTTGAAACCCTTATGCAAAATGCCTCTGATGGTATTCTGATTGTTGACAAAGATGCAACTATTCTTGATTCAAACATAAAAATACAACAGATGCTGGGTTACACCGCTGATGAGATGAAAACACTTAAACTTTATGATTTCAACAAATTTCATAAAAAGGGCTGGATAATCAAAACGCTGCATTCCATAATCACGGAAAACAGGCAGATCGACTTTAAGGCGGAATATACCCGGAAAGATGGTTCTACATTTCCGGTGGGTATCACCGCAACCCCTATTGTGTTGGATAATAAAAACTGCAGTTACAGCTCCATCAGAGATATCAGCCGGCAAAAAGAGACGGAAGAAAAACTTAAGGCCGCTATGATTGAGGCACAGGAAGCCAATCGCAGCAAATCTGTTTTTCTCTCCAACATGTCCCATGAGCTGCGAACACCGTTAAACGCCATATTGGGGTACACACAGATTTTTGCCGATGATAAAACGCTGACGAAAAAGCAACTCTCCGGTATTCAAACAATGCAAAATGCCGGAGAACACCTGCTGATGCTGATCAACGACATGCTTGATCTCTCTAAAATAGAAGCCGGAAAGTTGGAAATTCAACCAAATGAAATAGAGCTCAAGGCGTTTATTACCCATCTTTATGATTTCATAAGAGTGCGCAGTGACAGTAAAAACATTGATTTTTATCATGAAATCAGCCAACACCTGCCGGACATTATTATTGGGGATGAATTGAGGATGCGGCAGATATTACTTAACCTTCTTTCCAATGCCGTCAAGTTTACCGACAAAGGATACTGCTCATTTCAGGTCAACGGAGAAACCGTAAGCGAAGGGAAAACGAAACTTAACTTCATCGTGGAAGATACAGGACCAGGAATCGATAAATCACAGCAGGAAATCGTGTTTAAGCCCTTTAGCCAGTCTGGAGAGCGGTTAAAATATTCCGAAGGAACCGGCCTTGGCTTGACTGTCAGCCGCAATCTAATCGAGCTTATGGGAGGCGAGCTTATTCTTACAAGCCCGATACACGACAAAAACGAATCCGGCTTTGGCCCCGGCACCCGTTTCACGTTCAGTATTGTCGTTGCTTCAGAGAATCGGGAAATACCGCAAAAATGTGAACCCGGCATTTTATACAGTTTTCCCGACGTAATGCCGGGATCAAAGAAAATGCTTATTGTGGACGACCAGTTCAGTAATCGTGTTGTGTTAAGGGATACGCTTGAATCTTTTGGGTTTGCCGTTTCAGAGGCCGAAGATGGAGGGCAAGCGGTGTCGGTATGTAAAGAAGTCCAACCGGATCTTGTGTTTATGGATCTGCGAATGCCGGATGTTGACGGGTTTATGGGCATCAAGCTGCTCAGCGAGGATGAGCGGTGCGCCAACATACCCGTTATTGCAATTACGGCGTCCATGGCAGGTGAGGATTATCTTAAAGAGAAATGCTACGCGTCCGGTTTTGCCGGATTTTTGCCAAAACCATTTGTGAAGCAGGATTTAATTCAAATGGTTGCCGACATTTTGAATCTCTCTCTCAAATGTCATACGCAAGCACCGGAAAGCGATGAAGATATCGTTGCACCACCGCAGAACGTGTTAGAACAACTGCGGAATTATTTGCTTGATGGTGATTTTGATGCGATTTCCGACACAGCCCAGAAAATCGAAACAACAGAATCCGGGCGTTATAAAAAATTCTCAAGGCAATTACAAGAACTTACAGACAATATCCAATTCAATGGGATTGAGCGCTTGTTGGATCAATATTTGAAAAAATAACGAGGAGCCACATGGAGTCGACAATTCTTTTAGTGGATGACCAGCCGAATAATATCAAGGTGTTGCTCTCTTTTTTAAAAAAACACAATTTCAAACTCCGTGTGGCGGATTCCGGTGAACGGGCCCTGCAGATGCTGGAGCGCTTTCAGCCGAGCATTATTCTCATGGATGTTATGATGCCCAGGTTGGACGGCTTTGAAACCTGTCGGCGAATCAAACGCAATAAAATGCTCCATGAAATCCCTGTGATTTTCATGACCGCCCTGGACAACTTAGAAGATAAGATCGCCGGATTTGAAGCGGGAGGGGTGGACTATATTACCAAGCCCTTCCATCAGGCAGAAGTACTTGCAAGGGTCAAATTGCATATTGATCTGAGAAAAAAGAACGTTGCCCTGCAAAAGAGTGAAAAACAGATTCGTATGATTGTAGAAAATGCACCCATCAGCATTCATGAATTGGATCTGCAGGGGAGAATTATTTCTATGAACACGGCTGGGTTAACAATGATCGGGGCGGCCAGCGAAGAAGAGATTCTTGGAATGGACTACAAAACAATCATTGATGAAACGGAAACGTTGCATGTGAACCGCATTTTTGACAACGCATACGCGGGCAACGTTTGTCAGTTTGAATTTAAGGCAAAAGGAAAAAATAACCCGATCTTCAAAGCACGGCTCGTCCCGATCAAAAACAAACAGGGCAATATAGAACGATTGCTCGGCATTTCCGAAGATATTACCGAACAGAAAAAAGCAGAAGAAAAAATCCGGCAAATGGCGTTTTTAGACGTCTTAACGCAGCTTCCCAACCGACGCCTGCTTGAGGATCGTATTAAAAAAATCAAAGCACAAAGTGAAAGAACGGCAAACCACAATGCCCTGATATATATTGATCTCGATAATTTCAAACCGTTAAATGATACATGGGGCCATAAGGCCGGAGATCTGTTGCTGATTGAAGTCGCGCAACGCCTTACACATGTGGTACGGAAGATGGATACGGTTTCACGTCTTGGTGGTGATGAATTCGTTATCCTGCTTACTATTCTGGACAAAGAAAGCCGGCAGGCAGTAACACAGGCAGCCCAGGTGTCTGAAAAGATTCTTGCCTCTGTTTCCAAACCTTACGAGATAAGCCTTGATCAGGATGGGGGCAAGGTAGTCCGGATTAGGCATATTTGTACGGCCAGTATTGGTGTCGCTGTTTTTGCAGGTAATGAGATTGCAGGTCCTGATGAAATTCTCAAATGGGCGGACGAAGCAATGTATAAAGCCAAAAATGCCGGTAAAAACACCATCAGGTTTTACAAAAAGATATAAATGATACAATGAAACACGTCAATCTAACCCAATGGTCCTTGAACCACCGGCAGCTTATCTGGTTCTGTATTATTTTAACGGCTGTGGCGGGCATCTATGCCTACCAGGGCATGGGGCGCATGGAAGACCCCAATTTTACCATACGCCAGATGATCATCGGCGTGGGCTGGCCCGGTGCGACGGCAACCGAGATGGAACAGCAGGTCACGGATAAAATTGAAAAAGAACTACAGGATATCCCGGGTCTGGATTATCTTGAAAGCTATTCCAAACCACATACAGCGGTCATTTATGTCAACATCAAGGACACCGTTCATTCAAGCAGCATCCGCCCCACCTGGCTTGAGGTGCGCAATATGGTTAATAACATGGTGGATGATCTGCCCAAAGGCATTTTAGGCCCCTATTTCAATGACCGGTTTGATGATGTTTACGGCAATATTTATGCCCTGACATCAGACGGTTTTTCCTACGAACAGATGCGGGAAAAGGCCGAAGATATCCGCCAGGATATTCTGATGATCAAAAGCGTTAAAAAAGTGACACTGGAAGGGGTTCAACCGGAAAAAATATATATTGAAATGGACAGCAAAAAACTGGCCCGCATGGGTATTGACCCCTTGCTTGTGGCCGCTGTTATCCAAAAGCAGAACACCGTGACCCCGTCGGGCATGCTGGAAACCGCCACAGACAATGTGTTTATCAGGGTTACAGGTCTTTTTGACAATGTTGCAGCCCTGCGGGAACTTCCCATCCGGGTAATGGAGCGTACCTTCCGGCTGGGGGATATTGCCGCGATCCGGCGGGCTTATGCAGAGCCCAGCAAACCCAAGATGTATTACAACGGGAAACCTGCCATCGGCATTGCCGTTTCCATGGAAGATGGGGACAATATTCTCAAGCTGGGCCGGAATCTTGACGCGGCCTTTGCACGGATCAAGCGAAACATGCCCCTGGGGTTTGACATCCATCAAGTGGCCAACCAGCCCATGGTGGTCAAGGATGCCATTGACGAATTTGTCAAAACCCTGACCGAAGCCATTGCCATTATTCTTGTGGTCAGCTTTTTAAGCCTTGGCCTTCGTTCGGGTATGGTGGTGGCGCTTTGTATCCCCCTGGTGATTGCCGCCACGTTTCTTTCCATGAAAACGGCAGGCATTGACTTGCACCGGGTGTCGTTAGGTGCACTGATTATCTCCCTGGGTCTTCTGGTGGACGATGCCGTGATCTCCGTAGAGATTATGGCCGTAAAACTGGAGCAGGGGTGGGACAAAATAAAGGCGGCCTGCTTTGCCTACACCGTTACAGCCTTTCCCATGCTCACCGGGACGCTTATCACTTGTACAGGCTTTATCCCCATTGGTTTTGCAAATGGCGTTTCTTCGGAGTTCTGCAGGACGATCTTCCCGGTCATTGGCCTGTCCTTGATTATTTCATGGGTGGTATCGATAATAGTGACCCCGCTGTTCGGGACGTATCTGATCAAGGCCCGCCCCACAAAAGAAGGAGAAAAAGAAAGAGACATTTATGATAAAGCCTTTTACCGGATTTTCAGGCGAATTCTGGTTTGGTGTCTGCGGTTCAGGTATGTGGTGTTGATTCTCACCGCCGCGGGTTTTGTTTTTGCCCTGCACGGTTTTAAATATGCCGGGAAAGAGTTTTTTCCAGGCTCCGTGCGCCCGGAGCTGGTGGTGGATCTCACGTTACCCGAAGGGGCCTCCATTCAGGCCACGGACAGGCAGGCCAAGGCCTTTATCAATGCCATTTCCGGTAACCCGAATATTGACCACTTTGCCTGTTATGTGGGATCCGGCGGACCTCGATTTGTTCTCACCTTTGAACCGGTTATGGCCCAGTCCAATTTTGCCCAGTTCATCATTGTCGCCAAGGGGCTTAATGAACGAAAACAGCTTGAAAGCCAAATCCAAGAACTTTTAGACAACGGCTTCCCTAATGTCCGGGGCCATCTGCAGACCCTCCAGATGGGGCCGCCGGAACCCTACCCTGTGATGCTGCGCGTATCCGGGCGTGACTATGCAACGGTGCGACAGATTGCAGGCCGGGTCAGGGATGTGATGGCCGCAGACCCGGATTTAAAAAGCATCAATTTCAATTGGTATGAAAAAACCAAAAAACTTCAATTAAACGTGGACCAGGACAAGGCCAGGGCCCTTGGGATCACAAGTTCCGACCTGTCCCTGGCCGTTCAGTCTGAGCTTTCCGGCATTCCGGTCAGTGAATTCAGGGAAAGGGATAAAACCGTTGATATCGTATTGCGACTGTCTGCAGGCGACCGGCAGTCCCTGGATGATATCAGGACACTTCCCATCCATGTGGGCCCGGGCAAAACCATTCCTCTATCTCAGATTGCTGATATCCGTTTCGGCATGGAAGAAGGCCTGATATGGCGACGCAACCTTTTGCCCACCATTACGGTGCAGGCAGACACTATGGCAGGGGTCACCGGCAACGATGCCAGCCAAAACGTGTATAACGCCCTGAAACCTGTCCGGGAAAGCCTTCCTGCGGGTTATTCCATTGATATCGGCGGCCTTTCAGAACAAAGTCAAAAAGCCACGGGCTATATCCTGGAGATGGTGCCGGTAATGACCATGATTATTGTGATCCTTCTGATGATCCAGATGCAGAATATCTCCAACATGATCCTGACCCTGTTGACGGCGCCTTTAGGGCTGATGGGGGTGATTGCCTCCCTTCTGATTTTCAACATGCCCATGGGTTTTCTATCCCAGCTCGGCATTCTGGCCCTGTCCGGCATTATCATCCGAAACTCGGTGATCCTCATGGACCAGATCGACCTCCAGGTGGCTGCCGGAGAGAGTCGGTACGATGCCATTATCAAGGCCACGGTGTTCCGGTTCAGGCCCATCATGCTCACAGCGGCTTCCACCATCCTGGGTATGGTGCCCCTGGCCGTGGACAAATTCTGGGCTCCCATGGCCATAAGCATTGGCGGCGGACTTTTGGGTGCCACGATCCTGACCCTGTTTGTTCTGCCCTGCATGGTGGCTGCCTGGTATCGGGTGAAAGCAGCTTAGAAAAAGCCTTAAAGTGATAAATTGCCACAATCCCACGGCACCTCAAGAAATGATGTGTATTCATTCTGGCGCCTAAAGCCTCGCACCAGCGGTATAGTCCGGATTATATCTAATTATTGTTGTTTTCTTGGGTCTTTTGGGCCGATTTTCTTTCATCAGATAAATATGAGATTGATAATTTTCATCGGGAAAAAATGTCTGCTGCCTGCGGTTACCACGCCACGTAATATGGTATGATCAATCTCCCAACGCGTCACGAACTTTTCGGGCCAAATTCTGGGCAGTAAACGGCTTTGAAAGAAAAGTGATCCCTTGGTCCAACACTCCGTGGTGGGCAATTACGTTTGCGGTGTAACCGGACATATAAAGACATCTGATACCGGGTATGATTTCTTCGAGTCGCTGTGCCAATTCACGGCCATTCATCAAGGGCATAACAACATCAGTAAGCAATAGGTCTATTTTTTTTGTATATGCCTGAGCTTTTTTAATCGCCTGGTCGGGTGTTTTGGCAGTGATAACCGTGTAGCCTAAACGGCTTAAAATTGTTTCCGACAACTCCAAAATACCGGCATCATCTTCTACAATCAGCACCGTTTCAAAACCTTTAAGCGGTGCCTCAGTCAAAATTTTGGATTCATTTTTTTTTGAAGACACATTTGAAGACACATCGGTTATGGGGAAATAGATTTTAAAAATAGTTCCTTGGCCTATTTCGCTGTATACATGAATAAACCCCTTGTTTTGTTTGACAATACCATAAACTGTCGCCAAACCCAATCCGGTGCCTCTGCCGATTTCCTTAGTTGTGAAAAATGGTTCAAAAATTTTATTTTGAGTATCTTTATCCATGCCATGACCACTATCGCTGACTGACAGCATGACATAAGAACCAGGTTTAAACCAGTAGTGTTTCTCACGATACGCTGTGTCTATTTCTGCTCGACTCGTCTCTATGGTAACTTTACCGGCATTATTGATGGCATCCTTTGCGTTTACCATTAAATTGGCCAGTATTTGATCAAGTTGAGAAGGATCCAGCATCACTTTCCCCGGCTCATGTCCAGGCAGCCATTCCAGATCAATATTTTCTCCAATGAGCCTGCGCAGTACATTGAGCATGTTGGCGATTGTATCATTGATGTCGAGAACAATCGGTTGAATCGTCTGTTTTCTTGCAAATGCAAGCAACTGTCTTACTAAACCGGTCGATCGAAGAAATGATTCATCCCTTTTTCACGCAGGCGCTGCCATATTTCAACATATTCCCTTTCGCTAATATTGGGATCAATGTCGAAGAGAGTCATACCGGTCATTTCTTCTACGGTGTAACCGAGATTCAAGGCAGCCTGTCTGTTTACATCAAGAATATTGCCGTTCGGTGCGACTCGATAAATCCCGATAGAGGCCTTCTCAAAGCAAAAACGGGTTGTACGCAGATCAATTTCCAGTCTGTGCTGTTCGGTTATATCGACATGCGTTCCGACGATACGGGATACGTTTCCCCCGGCGTCTTTTTCGGAAACTTCTCCTTTCAGCCTTTTTAGTCTGAATACCCGACCGGTTTTGACTTCAAGCCGGTTGATGAAGCCATTTCCACCAAGGGGACGCCCAGCTCTTTCATGCTTTTTTAGTCCACCCCAAATAATATCATGTCCCAGGAATTCCTGGGACATGAATATTCAACGCTATGTATACAAATAAGAAAACTTATTTTTCCATTTAATGCAACGTTGCGCATCACGCGCTTCATATTCTCGAATGGCAGCTGGAAGGCCCATTTCAAACACATTCTCCCGATCCTCACCCAAAGCCGTTAGCCGCATGGTGTACCAAGCCGTTATTCCGCCCGGAGGTGCAGATTCGAATTTCGGAAATTCAGGGTCACCCCCTTCCTCGCTTAACCAGGTATCCGCAAGCCGGGGATTAAGCGCCATAGCACGTCCCAAACCCACCATATCGGCAGCGCCACTTGTTAGGGCGTCGACCACTTGCTCACGGTTTTTGAACCCGCCTGTCAATATCAAAGGCACATGGGTGACCCCTTTTGCGAGACGGGCAAAATCAATAAAGTACGGCCCTAAACTTGCGTTCTCGGAAATTGCCTTTGCTCCGGGGAAATATGTCCCGCCGCTAATATCAATAAGATCAATTGACGTTTGATCGAGAAGGCGTACCACCTCCAAAGCATCGACCTCCGTCAATCCACCGTCAAGTTGATCCGTCGAGTTGATCCTGATCCCGACCGGAAATGACGGACCAACAGCACGCCTTACGTTATTTATTACTTCAAGCACTATGCGACATCGTGCTTCGATGGAACCGCCGTAACCATCGCTTCGATGGTTAAACAAAGGGGAAAGGAACTGACTGAGTAAAAATCCGTGCCCTGCATGGATATGAACACCGCTAAAGCCCACTGTCTTTGCGTGTAATGCTGTTCTTGCATACATGTCGGGTAATTCGTGAATGTCATCAATAGACATGCCCGCACATTGAAGTCCCTCAAAATTAAGAGCCGATGGTCCCTTTGGTTGACTGATCGGTAAGTGCGAAAGGGCTCCCGCATGACCGATTTGTGGCCATATGTGGGCGCCCTTAATCACTGCCCGGCGGCTGAATAACCGTAGCAAATTCTGATTGGAGTGTGCGCCGAGTACCAAATTTCCCGGTTTTTCCGGAAAACGAGGATCACCCTGCACTTCACCGATGAAGGACAAAGCGACGCCACCCTCGGCCCATCTTTCGTAAAGTCGAATCTGCGCCTCTGTGGGGTCTCCACCACCGTCAGCCAACGAATCCGACATTGGCGACTTTGCAATTCGGTTTTTTAGAATCGCACCGCAAGGAAGCTTCAGTGAGCTTTGAAGAACATGAATGGATTCTGAGTTAATGGTCATATTTATTTCCGTTTCCGAAGTTCGGTGACACACTCGCCGCCGATACCCCAATTGTCCGTATTGACTTCATCAATGACAACAACCGTGGTGGCAGGATTTTTGCCCAGAACATCCACCAAAAGCTGAGTCGCACCCTGGATCAGTTCAAGTTTCTGTTCTTTTGTCACATTTTCATCTGTAATCTTAATATTAACGTAGGGCATCACAACCTCCTTGGATTTTAGTCATTGTTTGTTTTAAAATACCTGCTATCAAAATAAATCCGCCTAAAATCACAACCAGGGCGGACATGGCCAGGGCCGAGACAAAAGTTCCTGTATTTTCCGATAAAATTCCTGACACCAAAGGTCCGATAATCTGACCGACACCGTAACTAGCCGTTAACACGCCGATTACCTTCTGGCTTTGGCCCGGCTTAAGGAATGAGACCGAAATAACTTGACCTGGAAGCGCAGGCGTCCCGTTTTTGCATAACCAATTGCCTCCTTTCCAAATTTAAACGTATCAAATCTTAAAGCTTCGGAATAGATATGAAAAAAATAAAATTTTAGATTTGAATTTATAGATATCCTTTTGTATTATTTAAACATAATCATAGTAGACAAAACAACACAATCAAGAACAGAGAGGTTCCATGGCACTTACCATCAACCAAAACACATCGGCATTAATCGCCGCCAAAATGCTTGAAAAAGCCGACACTGAGTTGACGGACGCCCTTGAACGGATGGCAACGGGCCAAAAAATCAACTCAGCTGCAGATGACGCATCCGGCATGACCATTGCCGACAGCCTGAAAAGTCAGTCCCTGGCGACAGGCCAGGAAATCAAGAATGCCAACGACAATCTATCCATAACCCAAACCGCTGACGGAGCGTTGGGGCAGATTACCGATCTGCTCCAGGACATCAGAACCCAGGCTGTGGATGCAGCAGGCGGGAGCCATTCCCAGGAGAGCCTGGCCGCCATCCAGTCTGATATTCAAGGCTCTTTGGATACCATTAATGATATTGCAGGCACCACATCCTATAACGGACAAAAGCTTTTGGACGGAACTTACAACAACAGGGGGCTTTCAATCTCGTCTGCGAATCCATCAACCCTTGGTTCCCAGGAAACAGGCTTTTTGTCCGACATTAACGTTACCACCACCGAAGGTGCCCGGCAAACCATCAAAACCCTGGACCTCGCCCTTGATCAGATCGCCCAAAACCGCTCCTCGGTGGGCGCCGGCCAGAATCAGTACACCTCGGACATCAACAACCTGTCCACGACCCAGATCAACCTGATGGCATCTGAATCTGAAATCAGGGATGCAGACATAGCAGAAGAGAGCATTCTTTTAAACCAGATGAAGCTGCTTAAAGGCGCGGCCACCTTCGCCCTGAATCAGTCCAATGCTTCCAGGGATACGCTGGTGGACCTGCTGGGATAAGGTCTGTTGAGGATAAATATTGTAACTCGACAGGCTGTTACAGAATGATAATTTGCCCAACTTCGGCATTGGAAACAATTTTTAATCCTCAAAATATAGTGTCTATAAAGCTTGACTTCCCATATTTTTCTCATATAATTTCAGATAATACTCATGGGGAGATCTGGCCGATCAACACAACATCCAGGCTCAACCCAAAACAAAACATGAAAGTAATTCATCGACTTATTTGAACTTTCATATAATCAGCCATGGGCTGGCCTGGTCTATCAATCCCCCAGACTCAACCCACAACGAAACATGAACGTAATTCAATAAGTTATTTTGTTTTTCATATAAAACCTTTTGAGGAGAGAGATATGAAAGAAATTCTAATAAAATCGGTTATGATCCCCTTACCCGACTATGTGACCATCAAGGAAACGGATACCGTTTATGATATGTTCCAGGTTCTGGAAAAAAGCAAATCAGATGGCCGCCACGCCCACAGGGATGTTATTGTCGTTGACGACAATGGCACGTTCAAGGGAAACGTTACCATGATTGATATTTTCAAAACGCTTGAGCCCAACTATAAAAAATTGTTCGAAAACTATGAAGGCAAAACACTGACCAAAGATTATGTGATTAATGCTATGCGGGATTTTAATCTCTGGGTGGAGCCCATTAAGAACATTTGCGAACGCGGTGCCGCCATCAAGGCTTCCGAAATCATGTATGTACCTAAAAAGGCTGAATACCTCCAGGAGAATGATTCCCTGGAAAAAGCGCTGCATGAATATGTTATGGGCGCCCACCAGCCTTTGATCGTAAAAAAAGGCGACACGGTCACCGGTGTTCTTAGGTTCGGTGATCTGTTTGAGGTAATCAGAAAGGAGATGCTGGCCTGCCCGCTTCCCGAATAATCTGCCGCCGAACACCCATAAAAGTCGGGTGACCGTCTGATTTCCTGCTGCACTGTGTACAAGGGACGCAAAAAAATAATGATCGGAAAATCTGGGAGGGTCACCCACCTAAAAGGGTTAAAAAAATACCAGCCGCAATTACGGTGCCGATAACACCTGCCACATTCGGCCCCATGGCATACATGAGCAGATAATTTTTCTTATCTGCTTCCATGCCCACCTTATGGACCACTCTGGCAGCCATGGGTACGGCCGAGACACCGGCTGCTCCCAGCAGCGGATTAATTTTATTTTTGAAAAAAAGATTCATGAGTTTGGCTAAAAGAATCCCTGTCATGGTGGAAATCACAAAGGCAAAAAGCCCCAGGCAAAAGACAAATATCACCTGGGGCCTTAAAAAATTCTCCGCATTCATGGTGGCGCCCACAGACACCCCAAGAAATATCGTGACAATATTCATCAGTTCGTTCTGGGCGGCATCGTGCAGACGCCTCACCACGCCGGACTCCCTGAACAGATTGCCCAGCATAAACATGGCGATCAACGGCGCGGATGCCGGAACCAGGAGAATAATGACAAAGGTGGAAACAATGGGGAAAAGCATTTTCTCAAGCGTCCCCACCTTTCTATCCTTGGCCATGCGGATTCGTCTTTCGTCCGCAGTGGTTAATAGTTTCATCACCGGGGGCTGGATAATGGGCACAAGGGCCATGTAGGAATAGGCTGCCACGGCGCACACCCCTAAAAGGGAAGGCGCCAGCTTGGATGCCAGAAATATGGTGGTGGGCCCGTCTGCGCCGCCGATGATACCAATGGTTGCCGCCTCTTTCAGGTCAAACCCAAAGGCCTGGGCCGCAAAAAACGTGATGTACACGCCTGCCTGGGCCCCGGCACCAAGAAAAATAAGCCTGGGGTTGGCAATCAACGGCCCAAAATCCGTAAGCGCCCCAAGGCCCATAAATATCACCGGCGGAATGATCTCCCAGTGGATACCATACTCGTAAAATTTCCAGAGCAGCCCTTCATGGGGGGTCATAAGCCCTGCCAGGGGCAGGTTCACAAGGATGATTCCAAACCCTATGGGCAAGAGCAAAAGGGGTTCATAGGATTTTGAAACGGCAAGGTAAATCAGGGTCAGCCCGATGATCCACATGACCACAATACCCGGGGTAACATAAAACAGACCCGTGGTCTGAAATAAAGAATACAAAGCACTCATTTGTCCCCTCCTTGCCCGGCATCTTCCCCGGCTTTCCTTTTTGATTCCACCGCAGCCACCGCCGTCTGGGTAATCTTAATGGAAAGATAAAGAAAGCTCATGCCTGTGAAAACCCCAAAAAGGCCGATGAGAAACACCCGTACCGCATCACCCATGATTTTATTCCTTTTCCTTTGCTGCAGCGTAATCCCGTATAATTCTGGGCAGGATCATCTGATGCTGGGGGCAGATGGATTTGGGATTCTGGTATGCAGCGCCGGCAAAGGACTGCATATAGTGCCGTAGATCGGCAAGCCTTACCACCTCATCCACCATACCCTGTTTTGCGCAGTAAAGCGGGGTTGATGTATCCTTGTATTTTTTGGCAAGGGCGTTCATCTGCTCCACCACAGGCTCAAGATCCCGGCCTGCTTCCTTTTCCTTTACAAGCCGCCTTGCATAGGTCGCAACCGCGGCTGTCTCACCGTGCATAACACAAATTTCAGTGGCACATGTACCCAGGGTAAAGGCATTATTCCGGTTGGCCTGGGGGCCGCCCATGACATAGTGGGCGGCTGCGGTTCCCTTGCGCAGAACGGCAAGCATCATTGGAAGACCTGACTGCTGGATGGAGTAGATCAGGGACTGGCCCAAACCTAACAGCTCGGCTTTTTCGGCAATATCACCCACATCAATCCCGGAAGTGTCCTGGAACCAGATCACAGGGATTCTGTCCCTGCCGCAAAGGGTCACAAATTCGCTCATCTTGAGAAGCCCCTGGCGATAAAGCTTGGCGCCCATGCCTGGATAATCGGCATATTCAGGATAACCCTTGCCAAGATACCCCTGGCGGTTTCCGATGCAGGCCACAAGAAAGCCATCCACCTTGCAAAGCCCTGTGTAGATTTCAGGGCCGTAGTCCGGGCGATATTCCATGTGCTCGGAGCCGTCCACAAGCCTTGCTAAAATGTCGTCAAAATCATATACGGTCTTGGAGGCCATGGGCAGAAGGCGCATGACATCTTCGGCTTCAAACGCCGGGGCCTTGGGTTCGGTCACCCTGAAAAATTCAGGGTCATAGGCCGGCAGCTTTTTCATATAGTCTCTAACACCGTCCAGCACCTCTTTTTCCTCCTTGTACACAAAGCGGAAAAAACCGGTGTGGTCATAATGGGTGGCCACGGACCCGGGCGGCTTTGCCCGGTGTTCTTTGGCTTTTTGGACCAGATCTTCGGCCATGTCCACGGTAAATCCACCCTGGGGGGCCATACCGCTGACAATGCCGGCACCGCCAACGGCCATATTGCACTTTTCATGGGCAAAAAGAACTGTGGAACTGATGGACTGGTAGCCGCCGCCGGCAGGGTTGGTGCCGTAGATGGCCGCCAGCACGGGGATGCCCTCCTGCTCAAGCTCCGCATGCCTGAAAAACGGGGTGCCGGAGCCCCTTCGATTGGCATAAAATTTTTCCTGCTCGGTGAGCTTGGCCCCGCTGCAATTCACCAGCCAAACCAACGGGATATTCAGCCTTTTTGCAAGGTCTGTGGCCCTGAGAATGTTCTCGGACTGGCCGGCCAGCCAGGCACCGGCCATGACCTTATTGTCAAACCCGATCACAACCGCCCATTTGCCTGCAATTTTTCCAAGGCCGTCAATAACATTGGTGGTGCCCTCAACATTGTCCGCAGGATTAAAAAGCGTATGAAGCGGCGTCCAGGAACCCGGGTCCACGATATATTCCAGGCGCTGCCATACGGTCATCTGACCGCGCTGATTAATTTTTTCTTCGGGAAGGCCTGCGTTTTTAACTCCGTCCACGGCGGCCAAGATCTGCTTCTCGGCTTCAAGCACCTGTTCATAGTTATTCTGGGTGCGTTTGATGGTCCCTTTTTTGAGTGCCTTGCCAAAAGGCGCCATGTTTTGAAAATAGGATTTCATTTGTTTTTCCTTTGGGGCCTAGTCAATGGTGATTAACAAATCATCCTCCTCCACAGCATCCCCCTCCTTAACGGCAATCTTTGACACAGTGCCGGAACAAGGCGCAAATATGGGCGTTTCCATTTTCATGGCTTCGATAACCAAAATTTCGTCGTCCTCTTCTATTGCCGTCCCCGGTTCAACGCTTAAGCTGACAATTTTTCCCGACAGGGGTGCTAATACCTCTTCAGACATGTATGTCTCCTTTTTTAAAAAATTATCTATTCGCCTTTCTGATGCCCAGCTCATCCAAGGCAATAATCCACTTGCAAATATTTGCGGAACCTTCCACCATGGCATAGGTAGGCGCATCCCGATAATACCGGGCCACGGGGTATTCAGTGGAATAGCCGTAAGCACCCATAATCCTCATGGCATAGTTGGCGCATTTATAAGCCGTTTCGCCGGCCATGTATTTGGCCATGGCCACATCCCTGCCGTTGTTGAGTCGGCCCTGATCCTTGGCCCAGGCGGCTTTATAGACCAGAAGCCGGGTGGCTTCGATTTCCGTGGCCATCTGGGCGATCATATCCTGGTTCATCTGAAACTCGCCGATTTTTTTACCAAATTGTTTTCGCTCATTGCAGTATTTGACGGCTTCGTCCAGACAGGCCTGGGCCAGGCCCACACCACCGGCAGCCGCAGACAGACGCGTCTGGTTCAACGATGAAAAGACTATTTTAGCACCATCACCGGGTTTGCCAAGGATATTTTCCTTGGGCACCTTGACATTGTCCAGAAACAGTTCCCCTGTGGGAGAAGAGTGGGAGCCCAGCTTTTCCAGGGAAGAGGTTTTGATACCGTCATAGTTTTTGGGTTCAATCACAAAGGCGGACAGCCCCTTGGAACCGGCAGCGTTATCCGTATAGGCATAGTAGATCAAACAGTCTGCCACATCGGCATTGGAGATCCAGGTTTTATTGCCGTTGAGCAGCCAGTGATCGCCCTTGTCTTCGGCTGTGGAGGCGATGTTCATAACATCGGAACCTGCATCCGGTTCGGTGATGCCGAACCCGCCGATGTACTCGGCGGTGCAAAGCTTTTCCACATATTTTTTACGGACCGTTTCATTACCGTATGTATAAATGGTATAGGCACAGCCCAGCACCTGCATATTCACCTGGACCCGCAGGGATGAGGACGCCTTGGCCAGCTCCTCGGTCACGATCATGGCAGCCAGAAAGCCTAACTCTTCCCCGCCGTACGCTTCGGGGATTACGGTACCGAAATATCCCATTTCCCCCAACGGCCGCATCACCTCTTCGATGGGCAGGTAATGTTCCTCATCCCACTGGTCTGCAAAGGGAACGATCTCTTTTTTTGCAAATGTCCGGATCTCTTTCTGGAGCATTTGCAGCTCTTTGCTTAATTCAAAATCCATTCTATCCTCCCTGACCTGGGGTATATAGGCGCCTGTTTGGAAATTGATGAATCGGCTGCAATTTCATGAAAATGAGATTTCGCTTAGACCCCCTGGTTACCAAACAGGCCCTAAATTTCCAAGTTTAGTTTGATCATGATTTATACCCCATTTTAACAGCTTTAATTTTTATTTAAAACCATGAAAAAATTCATCCTCAGGCCGCCTTGGAGGCATCTTCAACCGGCACCACCAGGGGGTAGCCCTTATGCCGGATAATTTCAACCGGCAGTCCGTACACCTTTGTAAGCAAATCCGACCGGATTTCTTCAATTTTTCCCGCCCCGAACACGGTGTGGTTTTTTAAGCAAATATACTGATCTGCATACCGCAGGGCCGAGTTCAGGTCATGCATGGTCATGATTACTGCAAGGTTATGGTCTTGTACAATATGCCGGACAAGACTTAGAATCCGGGTCTGGTTTTTTAAGTCCAGGCTGGAGGTGGGTTCGTCCAGCAACAGGATATCGGTTTCCTGCACCAGGGCCCTGGCAATGGCCACCTGCTGCAGTTCCCCGCCGGAAAGTTCGTACAAATTTTTCAGGGCCATGTGTGACAGGTTTAGATGCGTCAACACCGACCCGACTTTTCTTAAGTCTTCCTTGCCGGCTGTAAACCGGATATGGGGGTATCGCCCCATAAGGACGGCGTCAAACACCGTGATTTTGCCTGCTTCGTTGTATTGGGCCACATAGCTGATCTCTTTGGCAATCTGGCGGATATCCATGGCTTTCAACGGTTTGTCTTTTACATGAATCCGACCCTTTGACGGGGTTAAAATTTTATTGAGGCACTTGAGTAATGTGGTTTTTCCCACGCCGTTGGGTCCTAAGATTACGGTGATTTCACCCCGGGGAATGGAAAAATTGATATCTTCAAGAATCTTAACGGATTTATACTTAAAATCAATCTGGTTCACTGTCAGAATCATCTGGGATTGCCTCTAATGATAAGGTAAATAAAAACCGGTGCCCCTAAAAATGCCGTAAAAATAGAGACCGGCAGCACATGGGGCAGCATGACCAGCCGGGCGACCATATCTGCTGCCAGAAGAATCAAGGCGCCGGCCAAAATGGATGCCGGCAAAAGGAACCGGTGGTCGTCGCCGATGATGCGTCGCACAATATGGGGGGCGGCCAGACCCACAAAACTGATAATGCCCACAAAGCTGATGATCAAAGCCGTCATCAAAGAAGCGGCCAACATGCCGGAAAGCCTGACCCATTCCACCCGTATGCCAATGCCTTTAGCGCTCTCATCCCCCATTGCCATACCGTTATAGTCCCGGGAGTTTACCAGAAAAAAACCAAGCAGCACCAGCACAACCGGGGCGATCAGTGCAAGGTCGTTCCAGTCTGCTCTGGCCAGATCCCCAAAGGTCCAGAACACCATGGCAGCCAGCTGCACATCATCGGCAAAAAACTGCAGCAGCATGGTCCCGGCAGTGAAAAGCGAACCTAATGCCACGCCGGTGAGCACCATGACCTGGGGGGAGGCCCCTTTTTTTCCGGAGATAAAGATAATGATTAACGCGGTAATAATTGAAAAAGAAAATGCCGTTACCACGGTGATCACCGGATTTGAAATGGCCACGGCATCACCGGAAGACGATGCCATCACCCCGGTCCCCATGATGATCACGGACAGTGCCGCCCCAAATGCGGCCGCATGGGAAATACCCAGGGTAAAGGGTGAGGCCAAAGGATTCTTCAATACCGACTGCATTACGGCACCGGAAACGGCCAGCCCTGCCCCGCCTAAAATAGCGATAATGGTCTGGGGCAGCCGGATATTCCATACGATAAGATCTGCCTTCCGGGACGGCGCATCCAACATTAATGTCTGCACCACATCCAACAACGGAAGTTTTACGGCCCCTTTGCACAAAGAGATGAGAAACAGTCCTGCCATCAGGCTGAACAGGGCGAAAAGCAACCAGGATTTTTTGCGAATATACCCGATATAGGCATCAGGTACAGCACCATGATCAAAGTGCATCTCCTTTATTTCGCCCCTAAATCAACCGGTTTGAATGCTTTGTTCCGGAACAGGGCATCCATGGCTGCATATACTTTGGCCGATAGCAGAAATTCATAAATTTCATCTGCCTTTTTGACCGGGTCAACATCCTCAAACTGCTCCGGATAAAGCACTTTTCCCACATACCAGGCATCGGCCAGGATGGAACCAAAATTTTGGCTGTACCAGTTATAGGGCAGCACCCCGTAAACCCGGCCATCTGCCACGGCATCCAGCGCCTGGAATACGGGATCTGTTTTCAGTTCATCAAGTCCGCTATGACCGTCCCCCATCTGCAGGGTGGAAAGGTCCAGAAACAAAACTTCAGGATTTGCTTCCAGCAATTTTTCTTTGGAAAAGCTTGAGTGGGACAAGTTTTTCACCTTGACGTCAGACGCGTTTGCGATATTGGCGGCATTCACAAACTCAAAGGGTGGATAATTGGGCTCTGTGGATGGGAATCCATGGGGGCCTTTATGTGCTATGCCGCCAATAAAACACGTTTTTTTATTTTCAACGGATGCGCTGCGCCGGTTGAGTTCAGCGATCTGCTTGTCAAAAAAGCCGATCAATGCCTCGGCCCGTTCTTCCCGGTTCAGCACCTGGCCGATGATCCGCAGACTGTTGTAAATAATGTCCCTTTGGACGGCAAGATTGCCATATCCCAGCACCACCACCGGGATACCTGTTTTCTGTGATAATTCAACCGGATCATAGCCCATGCCGGCATATGTCTTAAAAATAACCTGGGGCTGTGCGGCAAGGCCCAAAATTTTTTCAGGGTCGTCGTTTCCCCGGAATTCCCCGAACACCGGTAGTTTTTTGTACTGGGGATTAGCAATGGCATAGGGTCTTGCATCAAACTGTTTTCTGGCCGTCTCCATATCATCCACAGCCACCACCAGATCCTGGGCATTGAAATAGGTGATCAGGCGCAAGGCCCCCGGACCCGAACAGATAATGCGGCTGATTTGTTCCGGTACCGCCACTGTTTTACCCGTGCTGTCCAAAATGGTTCTTGAATTTGCCGGAAAAACAGCCAGGATTAGAAACAGACCGACACATAACAATACAAATTTTATCTTCATTTTAGCTCCTTGAAATAAAAAAGCCGCAAAGGTCCGACGCCTTTTAAAAAAGGATGTCTATATGCCTTCGTGGCTTAAAGTTTATATGTCTGGCAAAGCTTACTTAGTGCTGAATTCAAACAGCGTTTGAGGTATCCTAATTGAACAGGTAATTGCGTGTCAAGATATTCATGCGCTATCCAACTTAATTGTTGATGAAAGCCCTGATGACCGGCAAAAGCGTTGACAGGTCATCGTTCAGAGGATCGATTACCGGCAGTTTCGTGGTAGTCTTAAGTTGCTGTGCATACCGGACAAGCTCTTCCCGGGTGCCGCCTTCGCCGTTCAGTGTTACGGCAATCACTTTTGCTCCGTACATTTCAATCAGCTTGATCTCATCTTCGGCAGTGGGCAGGCAACAGCCAAAGGCCTCTGCCGTGTCAAAAAATTTCCTGAAAGGCGTATGCTGGAGAATCACCCCCTTTGCATCGGCGGATACAATCAACTCCGCGCCGCAAGGGCCTAATGGGTTGCGGAGGGCAGACTGGCCCTCCAGAATCATGAGATCCGGGTTGGATTTTTCTTCACATTCAATAATGGCTGCTTCAAGCTCCCCGCTTACAAAATCATTGGGCGTGGCATCCAGAATAAATCCGTAAGGGGAGCCCTGGAGCCAGCCGGTCTGCCCGGTGAAAATAAATTCCGTCTTAATACCGTTTGACCGGCACATCTGCATGAGCATCCGGCTGGTGGTGCGTTTACCCAATGCACAGTCCGTACCCAGTACGGCGATCCTGGGGGTGGTAATATCAAAAATTTTTCCGGTCCAGTAGTTAAGCTGGTCAAAGGGTTTGCTGCGTCTGAAATCAATAATTTCAACATTATATTTTTCAGCGGCCGCCTTAAACGCGGGAATATCCGACAACGGCATGTGCAGTCCGTTGACAATGGAAATCCCCTGGGACATTACATCCAGCACAAGGGTCTGCCACGCCTCATCCAACCGTCCGCCGCACAGGGCCACCCCGATGACGGCATAATCCGGGGTTGTGCCGGTGGCGCCGGTGAATGCCTGGACACTGGGAAAAATGGGAATGTCCCTTTGAACGCCGTCCAGCACGACGCCTGCATCCTTTCCGGCACTGACCTCATCAATGACGCCTAAAATTTTGAACCGTTCCGTTCCCCGTACAAGGCCGTGGGCGGTCTTTGCATGGTTAAGATGGAACCGTCCCTGGGTCAGGACCACGGCGGTTCCCATATACGTCTGGGTATTTTTTTCTGTCTGGGTTTGATTCATAGTATCTGCTCTTTTTATTTAATTTCTAAAGGATGCGAACCCCTAATCCCGGCCGATCTGTCAGGCGCATCAGTCCGTTTTCAATAATAAATCCCTGATCCACCATGTCTTTGGCAAGATCCAGACTGCCGTCAAGATCCAGGTACCGGGTGGCAGGGCTTGCAAAGGCGGCATGCAGGGCTGCGGCAATGCTTGCAATACTTTCGTCCATACACCCCCACATCAGTCCGATGCCGCAGTGCCGGGCGATCGCGGCAATTTCAAGGCCCGGGGCAATGCCGCCGCATTTCATCAGTTTAATGTTGAACAGCCCAAAAGGCAGGGGCGGATGAATCAGGGCATAGGCGTCGGCAGGTTTTTGCAGGCTCTCGTCCGCCATGGAAAAATTCCGTTCATCTTCAGACAAATCCGCCATGGCCGCTGTCTGGTTCACATGGAGCGGCTGCTCCACAAATTCCAGATTCGTGTCGCGTGTGCCTGCCAGAAACGTTTTGTATTGATCCACATTGTATCCCTGGTTGGCGTCCACCCGGATGCGGACATCGGCACTGACGTGCGCCTTGAGGCGACGGACCCGTTCAATGTCTTCCTCCACATCCTTGCCTGTTTTTACCTTAAGAATCTTGAATCCCCGGCCGGTATATTCGTCCGCTTCGGCCAGCATCTCGTCAAGACGTTTAATGCCAATGGTAATGGATGTAGGCATGGCGGTGTGCACACGCCCCAGGATATCCACCAGGGGGCGATCCAGAGCCTTGCCGATGAGATCATGCAGGGCAATATCCATGGCCGCCATGGCTGCAGGTGTTGCCGCCATTTTTGTTTCCATGGCTTTAAGCCGGGAAACGGCATCTGCCAAATCCATACCTTCAAAAAGGTCACACGCCTGTTCGGTTAACGCCTTCTCACAGGCATCAATGCTTTCACCGGTAACATCTTCGGCCGGGGAACCTGCCCCGATGCCCATAAGGCCTGTGTCTGTTTCAAGCTGAACAAACAAATTTTCCACGTGGGTGAAGGTTTCATAGGCAATGGTGTAAGGCCGTGTCAGCTCCAGGTTTTCTTTCCAAATTTTTATTTTTGTAATTTTCATAATTTTTTTAAGTTACAAGCACAATTCCCTATCTGGGGCTTGATTCTATTGTAGGCCATTTTTCGTAGGGGCAATCCCTCTGTGGTTGCCCTCGTTAGGGCAGGCACGGTGGCCTGCCCCTACAGCGGCCGACGTTAGAACCAGTCCCCCTATCTGCATCAAGCTGTCCATTTGCGCCTCGACTGTGTCCCCCGTAAATGATTCCAAGCGGATAAAATCATTCAATTCATTCTTCACACTTTCTTCACAATAGCGATGTTATCGTACCGCATAACATATGAACGCATAATAGTGGAGCACATTATTCAATGGCACGCATAACTATTAAATCCGGCGGAACACGATTTATGATCGTGCTTCAATTGTCTTTAGTTTCTATTCTCTGTTTTGCTTTAATGCGGGGGGTGCTGCTGATTCGGGCCTGGCCTCACATTGATAATTTTTCATCGGCCTGGCTATACATTTTCGGTCAGGGACTGATTTATGACATTGCTTTTATCAGTTATTTTTATATTTCCTTTGTCCTTTTCTTTCTTTTTCTGCCCAATCGATGGTTAAACTCAGGAACCATAAGATATTTGGTCCAGGGCGGTGTGTTTCTGATTCTTTATGGTCTTGGTTTTTGCATGGTTGCCGAATGGTATTTCTGGAGCGAATTTGGTGTACGGTTCAATTTTATTTCCGTGGACTACCTGGTATACAGAAGGGAGGTTACTGACAACATTTTACAATCCTATCCGGTTTTCACCATTTTGGTGATTCTTTTTATCCTCACAGGCATTGTGTTTCATTTCATTCGCCCTGCAATTGTAAAAAACCTTAGCTTAACAGAAAACTTTAAAAAAAGGGTGATAATCGCAGGGGGGCTACTCATGCTTCCCTTGTTGTCATTTTGCCTGATTGATCAGTCCCATCGGTGTTTTTCCGACAACAACTATGTGAATGAACTGGCTTCCAACGGTCCATACCAACTCTTTGCCGCGTTCCGAAACAATCGGTTGGATTACCGACAGTTTTATGTCACCGGAAACGATCATGATCTATCTGCCCGATTGAAAAAACAAGTAATAAAGGACAACAGGCAGCCTCAAAAGGATGACTATGATATCGGCAGATACATCAAGGCACAAGGTACCGCCAATAAACTCAACGTCATGCTGATAACCGTTGAAAGTCTGAGCGCAAAATTTCTGACCCGGTTCGGACAGACACACAACATCACACCGTTCATGGATAAATGGTTTGAACAGGGAATGCTTTTTACCCGTTTTTATGCTACCGGCACCCGCACCACCAGAGGACTGGAGGCCATTACCCTATCCATCCCCCCCACGCCGGGAAGATCCATTGTCAAACGACCGAATAACAGCCGGATGTACAGTCTTGGAAAAGTATTCGAGGATTTAGGATACGACACGGCCTTTATTTACGGTGGGCGGGGCTTTTTTGAAAACATGAACGCTTTTTTTTCGGGAAATGGCTATCGAATTGTGGATGAGCTTTGCCTGGGCAACGAAGAAATCACATTTAAAACCGCCTGGGGGGTGTGCGACGAGGATATCTTCAACCGGACCATCCGTGAAGCCAACCAGGCATACACGGCACGAAAGCCATTTTTCTTTCATATAATGACAACCAGCAACCATCAGCCGTTTACATACCCTGAAGGCAAAATTGATCTGGCGCCTGGAGAAGGCCGGGGCGGCAGTGGGCGGTTTGGCGGCGTGAAATATACGGATTATGCCCTGGGACAGTTAATGAATCAGGCAAAAAAACAGCCTTGGTTTGATGACACTGTATTTATTGTCGTGGCGGATCACTGCGCCGGCAGTGCCGGGAAAATCGGCCTGCCCGTGAAAAAATACCATATCCCGCTGTTTATCTATTCTCCGAAGCATATCCGGCCCAGACAAATAGATACCCTGGCCAGCCAGATGGATCTGGCACCAACACTCCTGGCTCTGTTAAATATCTCCTACCAGAGCTACTTTTTCGGAAAAGATATCCTTAGTTCTGATTTCAAAGGCCGTGCCCTGATCGCCAATTACCAGAAACTTGGGTTGTTGAAAAAGGGTGAGTTGCTGTTTTTATCCCCGGGTAAACAGATTAACCGGGTTACCTTTAATTATGAAGATCCGGTCCTTGAAAAGGTTTACATGAGCTATCCCGGAGTCAGCGATTTAATGGCATATTACCAGGGTGCAGATTACGTATTTACACATCGGCTGAACCGGTGGCCTTTGTCTTCGGACCAAAGCCTCGTATCCCAAAACAAACCATCTTCCCCCAACCGGGATTCCGCCGTTAATACCAACGAAAATTAAACTGGTGTCCACAGTTTTATTCCGATGCAATATTTGTTATTTGTCTGATATCAGGTTATTCTTAAAAAGCATCACACCGTAAATGAAAGAAAATTGGGGATGAATATACTAATTGTTGACGATGATACAGGGCTTCTGGCCCAGTTAAAAACCACCCTGCAAAGAAAGCATTATGGGGTAGATATCGCTGAAAATGGCGAGCAGGCCCTGGATAAGGCCTTTGATATCCCCTATGACCTTATCCTTTTAGATATCATGCTCCCCCGCATGGACGGCTTAAGTGTTCTCCAGGAAATCCGCAAATCCGGGATGGATATGCCCATACTGATGCTGACGGCACGAAGCGATGTCCAGGACAGGGTCAAAGGGCTGGATTACGGTGCTGATGACTATCTTGCAAAGCCCTTTTCCATGGCAGAACTCATGGCCCGGATCAGGGCAATGCTTCGAAGGAAAGGAAACAAGAACCCGATACTTGAAGTGGGGGCGGTTCGTCTGAATACGGTCAAACGAAGCGTCTTTGTGGGTGGCGAACAGATCCATTTAACCGCCAAAGAATTTTCAATCCTTGAATTTCTTTTGCACAACAAGGGCAGCGTCGTTTCACGGTTCAATCTTGCCGAGCATATCTGGGGAGAGGAGTTTGATCCCTTTTCCATGTCCAATTACGTGGATGTCCATATTAAAAATCTTAGAAAAAAACTTACGGCACGCGAGGATAAACCTGTCATTAGAACCATCCGGGGCATCGGATTTATCATTGACGAACAGGTATGAAGATCCGCAAAAAAATAACTCTCTGGATTTCCGGGGCGGCCCTTTTTTCCACCACGGTATTTTCATCTATTATTTTTTTTGAACTGATGCAGGAACCGTTCAAACTGATCGACAAGGAACTTTTTCATATGGCCACGGTTCTGGTCCAAAGGATAAAAGAAAACACTTTTTATCAAGGGAAGTTGGACCTGAACACTATGCCATATGATCCTAACGAATACTGGATTATGGCCAAAGATGATCAAGAAAAGGTGCTTTACCGATCAAAACTGACAGAATTTACCGATCTTTCCACGACGGCCGGAAAAGCCAAATTCCTGATCGAAAAACATATCCCAAGATCCCGTATCTGGTTGAAACAAGATCGCAATGATGACGTAATGTTCAGGGTAATAGTCGTTAAAAAAGAGATCAACGGCCGTTTTGTAGAAATTCGTATTGCAAAACCCATTGAAGACTTTGAGGAAGAATTAATCAGACTTGGCATTACTATCGGAATCAGTCTTTTTCTTTGTGCTCTATTTATTTTTATTTTGAGCTATGCCTTGGCAGGCAGAATATTAAGACCGATTTCAGCCATTATAAATCAATCCAGGGAGATCAGTGAAAAATCTCTGGACAAACGGATTCCTTTGGGTAAAACCAAAGATGAGCTCTATGAGTTATCTGTTGCATTAAATAAGATGTTTGACAGAATCCAGCATTCTTTTCTCCGTCAGAAGGAATTTATAGGCAATGCGTCCCACGAATTAAAGAGCCCCATCACCCTCTTGATGCTGGCCCAGGAGGATATTCTGATTAATGAAAATTTGTCTTCGTCGGCAGAAGAAAGCCTGATAAATCAGCTTGAAACAAGCCGTCGCATGAGCCATCTGGTTAAAAACCTTCTGGACCTTTCCAGAATGGAACAACAGAATATATTACATACAAAAAAAATGGATCTGTCCGAACTGATCAAAAGGGTTCTTGATGATTATGACGATATGCTGGCTGAAAAACAGATTCATGTTCACAATCGGATTGCTACACCCTGTTCGATTATGGGTGATCCGGAAAAACTATTTCGCCTTTTTGTCAATCTCATTGATAATGCCATTCGATACAACCTGCCTGAAAAGGGCGTTATAGAAATCCGCCTGGTCCAATCCAGGACAACAGTCTGCATTGAAATTCTAAACGCCGGCCTTAAAATCCCGGAACACGACATTCCCCGCCTGTTTGAGCAGTTCTATCGTGTTGAAAAATCAAGATCCCAGGCCCTGGGGGGATCAGGACTTGGCCTGGCAATTGCCCGGAAAATTGTAAGTCTCCATAACGGCACAATCTTTATCCGTAATGCCCCGAACCAAATGATACAGACGATGGTTGAACTGCCGGCTGAACTTTAATAGCTGAACTTTAATAAATGGTCCATAATGCATCAATCAGTCCGGTTTTCCTAAATCCCTCTATGACTTCAAGAATTCCCACGCTCCAGACAAACCACAGGGCACTGAATATATGAATCCGGTAAACACCTGGCTTGACCTTATAGGTTTCGGGTTCTTCAAATATTGAAATGTCCGGAAAAAATGCGGGGACATTGCGGGTATATTTTTCAAACACATCGCCGAAAAGCGCTCGAAGTCTATTTTCTTCACTTTTTATTACAAAAGGATAATAGCATGAAAATAAAAGAATAAAGAGCGTGGGAAAAATCAGTGTTTCGGTGCAGAAACCAATCCCTAAGACACCGACCATACTGAAAAAGTAGAGCGGGTTTCTACATATAGAATAGGGCCCTTTGGTAATCAATTGTTTATCCTTGTATCCGGCTATATAAAGTGAACACCACATGCGGCCCAATGAAGCGATGCCAACCAGGACGATGCCGATAAATAACAAAACAAAACTGAACATTTCATTGTTTATTTCCCACTGGCTTTTAGTGGTAAGAATAAAAAATAAAACAAAAACAGCCACTATTCGGGAGATCAAAATTCTGTATTTTTCAATATTCAAAAGCATTTTAAAATTTAATCCTAATCCATTAATGTATAGTTATTTCATATGTCCATAAATTTTTCGCATTTTTTTAATTAGAGTCTAAAACAAAAACTATGAAGAAATTATGAAGATAATAAGATAATATGAAATAAATCGGCCTGTGTTGAATACGGCGGGCTGCAGGATCTTCGTAACCCATTGAATTACAATAAAAACAACAGATAAACATCATGAAAAACGACTTTTTTATACATAACGGCATCCTTTTAACCATGGAAGATGGCCTCCCCGTGATTGAAAACGGGTTCGTCCATATTAAACAGGGCAAAATTGCGGATTGCGGGCCCGCAGTCCCCGGACAGGTAAGAGATCTGGCCCAAAACGGTGCAATACAGATTGACGCCTGCGGCGGAATTATTATGCCCGGACTTGTGAACGGGCACACCCATACCCCCATGTCCATGTTCCGGGGGCTGGCCGATGACCTGCCCCTGGATGTATGGCTCAATGAACATATTTTCCCTGCCGAGGCACGGAACATAAACCCGGAATCCGTGGCGCAATGGACGGCCCACTCCTGCCGGGAGATGCTGGCCGGCGGCATCACCACATGCTGCGACGGCTATTTCCTGGAAAGCCATGCGGCAAAGGCCATGGCAGACAGCGGTATCCGGGCCGTGGCCGGCCAGGGTGTGATTGACTTCCCCGCCCCGGGTGTCCCTGATCCGTCCAACAATATTGGTCATGCCAAAGACTTTATCGAAAAAACCGGCAACCTGTCTCCAAGAATATCCCCATCTATTTTCTGTCATTCACCCTACACGTGTTCAAAACAGACCCTTGTGGCGGGAAAAAACCTTGCCCGGGACAAGGGGGTCCTGTTCCAGATCCATACGGCAGAAACCCGGGCCGAGCCGGGTATGATCAAAGAAAATACAGGCCTGTCCGTGATCGCCTATCTGGACAGCCTGGGCATCCTTGACCCGGAAACCCTTTTAATCCACTGCGTATGGCTGGATGAAAACGACATTGGAATTATTGCCAAACGTGGATGCGGGGTAATCCATTGCCCGGAATCCAATATGAAACTGGCATCCGGGGTGGCACCGGTGCCCGACATGGTGGCAGCCGGTCTGACCGTGGGCCTTGGCACGGACGGATGCGCGTCCAACAATGACCAGGATATGTTTTCTGAAATGGACACGGCGGCCAAACTGCATAAGGCGGTGCGCCTGGACCCCTGCGTCATGGATGCCCGAACCTGCCTGAAAATGGCCACCATTGACGGGGCAAAAGCCCTGGGGCTGGGTGATGTCACGGGCTCCATAGGCCCGGGAAAGGCTGCGGACATCATTGTGGTGGACACAACCGGTCTTCACATGACGCCCATGCATGACCCCTACTCAGGTCTGGTGTACGCCGCAAGGGCTTCGGATGTCTTCTGGGTGATGGTAGACGGCAAAGTGCGCTTTAACAGGCTCTAAAACCGGATCATCGAGTAAAAAAAAGTCCGCCTGTCAATCCCTTGGGGGACAGACAGGCGGGCCGGATAATATAGAGAAGCAAAATCAGTTTCAATATGAGAGCATCAGCATCCGTATCAACTATTATCCAAAAATTTACCGCTTCTATATTATCGAAAGATATTCAAGTCAATGAAAAAATTATGAATGATTTAAAAAATATTAACGTTTCAGGTAAAGCTCAAACTTGATCATCGAGTCAAAGGATAAACAATCATGCTCAGCATTATGTCCCCGTCTAAGACCATGGATCTTAATTGCAGATCCTGCGTTCTTCAAACCCATCCCCATTTCATCTCCGAAGCCCGGGAGCTTTCATCCCGGCTGAAAGAACTATCGCCGGCAGACCTGGAAGAATTAATGAAAATCAGCCCCAGGCTGGCAGCTTTGACCCACAAAAGGTTCCAGGCCTTTTCCGGAAGCACGGTGAATGACGTTGCCCGCCAGGCGCTTCTGGTATACAAAGGAGATGCGTTTCAGGAACTGGACGTTGACCGTTACGAAGATCAGGATTTTAATTTTGCCCAGAAGCATATACGGATATTATCCGGTCTTTACGGCCTTCTACGCCCCCTGGACCTCATTGAACCCCACCGCCTGGAAATCGCCACCCGGCTTTCAGGCCCCTGGGGGAAAAATTTATATGAATTCTGGACAGACCGGATTACCCAAAGACTCAACACTGAGCTGGAAGAATCAGACGGCGCTCCTGTCCTTGTCAACCTGGCGTCTAATGAATACGTTAAGGCACTTAAACGCAAAAGCCTGAACGCAGCGCGTATCACCATCCAGTTCAAAGAAAAAAAAGAAACCGGTTTTAAGGTTATTGCCATACATGCCAAAAGGGCCCGGGGACTTTTGGCTGATTTCATCATCCGGGAAAAGATCATTAAACCAGAATCATTGAAAGAGTTTACCTGCAATGGATATGCATTCAACCCGGAGCTTTCAACATCAGAAAACTGGATATTTTCCAGGGAATGAATAAAAAATCACAATGTTGATACTCGATCATCAAGTTTTTAGGGAATTTGTTCAAATTCAAGGCGGAAACAATTTTTAACCGGAGGAATATACAACATATTTTGAGGATTAAAAATTTTTTCCAACGCCGAAGTTGGGCAAATTAACAAAAACTTGATCATCGAGTGATAATATTTCAGGGCCCTTTACCAGGGCTGTCCGGACCGGCTTGACCCAATTGGTCACCCACCGGGTGACCAATTCAGATATGAATTGACCTTTAAGAAATCCGTATTATTTTTAGGTTATTAATCAAGCATTTCACTTATAAAGGAGGGATGCGGCATGGGAAAAAAACTTAAGGCCTGTAAGGCGTGTAAAAAGAAAAAAGAGCATTTGCGAAAATCATCTGATGCATCGAGAGCATTTGTCTGTAAAAATTGTGGTGCATCATCAACCGAAGCCAAGATGGTTTGTAAACCTGTAATGAAAGAATTGATGTATTCATGCCAAAAATGCAAACGATTATCAAATAAACCCAAACGGTTGTGCAAGCCTGATAAAATTGCATAAGACTTATTTTACAATCATTTCTATCCCCATTTTTCGTTGCAACCCAGGGCTCATGTTTAAACATGAGCCCTGGGGAGGTGAAACAACTCCTCTTTTATAAAATTCCTGCATCCGTAGTTCAAGCATCGTGTCCCATTCCCAGAGTTTTTACCACAAGGATCAAGGGGCGGCGTTGGCGCGATTGAAACAATACAGGTTCAATGGTATTGTGAATTTACAGATGAGCGGGAGTTTTGTGTCCAAACAAGTACCGTCTGCTAGTCTTGTCGTTCTCTGCGGGTCAACGATCCGCCTGAATATCGGCACCATTAATTAATAACAGGATACTGTTTTTATGGACAATACAAAAAATAAATCATCCCAGGAGAAGTATGACCTGTTCAAGGAACTGGACCCGAACATTCTTCAAAAAAAATTTCTTAATGCCCTGCTGAAAATCCAGAATGTCAGGCGTGGATCAATCTGGATCAAACGGGGCAGGACCTATGTCTGTGTTGAGGCCGCCGGTACTGACAGCGAAAATATTGTGGGGATTACCCTGGATGCAGACTCACCCTCCATTGTGGGCTGGGTAATTGAAAACGGTAAGATGACCATCGCCAAAGCAGGCTCCGACCACCGTCACAACCGCGAGGTGGAAGCGCATTTCGCCATAAAGAGCAGCCAGATCCTGTGTTTTCCCTTACTGGTAGACGGACAGGTCTTTGGGGCGGTACAGATCATTGACACCCACCCTGACGGCATTCATCTCAATCTGGATTCTTCATACCTTTCCCATGTTCAAAACCTGGTTGAAATCTGTTCCATAGCCCTGGGCAACGCCCTAAGTTATGCCAGGGAACAGAAAAAAAATCGCAGGCTTTCATCGACCCTGTCCAGAATTGAAAAGGAAAATACCATTATCGGCCAGAGCAAAGCTTTCCACACAAGCATGGAGCTTGTCAAAAGCTATGCAGACACCGACTTCAATGTGCTGATAACAGGCGAAAGCGGCACCGGCAAGGAACTTGTGGCAGAACGCCTGCACAGGGACAGCGCCAGAGTGGATTATCCCTTCCTGGCCCAGAACTGCTCTGCCATTCCTGAAACCCTTCTGGAAAGCGAATTGTTCGGATATAAAAAAGGCGCATTTACCGGTGCAGCCCGGGACCGGGCCGGATTGTTTGAAGCTGCTGACGGCGGTACAGTGTTCCTGGATGAAATCGGGGATATGCCCATGGGCACCCAGGCCGGGCTTTTGCGGGTGCTGCAGAAAAATGAGATCAAACCATTGGGGTCCAGCCGGGTCCAATTTATTAATGTCAGAATCATTGCAGCCACAAATAAGGACCTTGTTGGAATGATCCGGGAGAACCAATTCAGGCAGGACCTTGCTATTACCGCTTGTCCATACTGCCGATTCACCTGCCGCCATTGCGGGAACGAAAGGAAGATATTCCGTTGCTGGCCCGGTATTTTCTAAGCACCGAAAGCAAAAAGGCAAAAATTTCCGAAAAAAAAATATCCCCTGAAGTCATACACCATCTGGTCGCGTATGCATGGCCGGGGAATATCCGGGAACTGGAAAATCTTATCCGGTATTTAATGGTTACAGCCCAAGACGAGGTGATAAGACCGGGGGATTTACCCGAACATATCCTTAAAGCCAATCCAAATGAGAGCACAAAAAACATACATCCAATGGATTTAGATCTCCAAACAAATGAGGCCCAACACCTGTTGGATATTTCGGCCATGACCTGGCCGGATCTTGAAAAGGCCTATGTCAAGGCACTCATGGAAAAATTTAACTGGAATATCACTTGGGCGGCAAAGGCGTCGGGCATCAATCGCTCAACCTTTGCCTCGCGCATGCGAAAACTTGACATTCATCGGAGTACAGGGCCACCATCCTAAACTTGCCCATTTTGCTATACCCGGGAGCGCGGGCGTCCCGCCTGCATCTTTACAATATTTACGGACATGCGGGCGAGACGCCCGCGCTCCCGGATTAAATTATTGCGGACCTATTCCTAAAGCAGGGAATAAGGATCCACATCTACAACAACAGAGACGGATTTCACTTTCCGGATGGCCGGGTCCCGGACGATGGCAGACACCATCCGGCTGATATTAATCGATGAAACACATTTAATAAGAATTTGCCATCTGTACCGGGACGAAATTTTCTGGATGGCCGCTTCAATGGGTCCTAGAATCTGGGCTTGGGGTTCCCGGGTATTAAACCGTTCAAGGAGATCTGCGACAAGCCGGGCATGTTCCCTTGTCTTATCTGCATTTTTTCCTGAAATCTTGAGCTGGATCATCCGGGAAAACGGCGGATACATCAACGCCTTTCTAAAGGGGGTTTCTTGATTGAAAAATTCAAGGTAATCCTGATTGCGGGCGGCTTTAATGGTGAAATGATCCGGGTTAAAGGTCTGCATGATTACCCGGCCAGGTTCCTCTCCCCGGCCGGCCCGGCCCGCCACCTGGGCCAGCAACTGAAACGTGCGTTCACTTGCCCTGAAATCGGGCAGACTTAAGCTTAAATCCGCACAAATTACGCCCACCAGGGTAATGGCCGGAAAATCGTGCCCCTTGGCCAACATCTGGGTGCCCACAATAATATCCACGGTACGGTTGCGAATCTGACGCAAAATCGCCAGGGTGCTGCCCTTTCTGGCCGTGGAATCCTGGTCCATCCGGGCCACCCGGGCATCGGGAAACATGGATTTCAGCATGGATTCAATTTTCTCCGTGCCAAACCCCAAATTCCTGATTTTACCGGTGCCACAGTCAGGACATTGAATGTCAGATGTTAAAATGTGACCGCACAAATGGCACTTATAATGATCCTCGCCCTTGTGAAAGGTCATGGTCACATCACAATGGGGGCAGCCCAGGGTCTTGCCGCAGGAGGCACATACGGGAAAAGTTGAAAACCCCCGGCGGTTTAAAAAAATCAAGGCCTGATTTCCCTTTTCAAGGCAGGAACGGATGGCACGGCCAAGCTCGGGGGTAATGATACTGTCTGTCCCCCAGGTTCCCTGATACTTTTTCATATCCACCAGGGTGATTTCAGGCAATGTCTGGTTGTTCACCCGCCGGGTCAATTCCAGTTGAAAAAATTTTTCCGACACCACATTCCGGCAGGACTGCACCGAAGGCGTGGCCGAACCCAACACCACAGGGCAGTTGTGCATTTTCGCCCGGACCACGGCAAGATCCCGGGCATTATAGCGCAGACCAGATTCCTGTTTATATGAATAGTCATGTTCCTCATCCACAATAATAATGCCGATGTCCCGGATCGGCGCAAAAATCGCAGATCGGGCACCAATGACGATATTGACCTTGCCAAGGCTTATTTTTCGCCACTGATCCAGGCGCTCTCCCTGGGAAAGCATGGAGTGGATTACCGCAATTTTCTCACCAAACCTTGCTCTAAAACGCCGCTCGGTCTGGGAAATCAGGGCAATTTCCGGCACCAGAACAATAGCTCCTCTGCCCTTCTCCACGGCATCCGCCACCAGGCGCATATACACTTCGGTTTTGCCGGATCCGGTCACGCCCACCAGTAGACAGGGGGAAAACACGTCTGCACGCCCTTGGATCTCTTTTACAACTGCTGCCTGTTCATCGGTAAGTTCAGGCGGGGTGTCCGGTGTTACCGGCTCCCCTAAAGGGTCTCTGAATACCCGGCGGCTAACCACGTTCAGCCACCCGGCCTGGGCCAGGGGTTTAATCAAATTTGGTGCCGTGGGCACATGCCGCTTAAGACTGGTCAAAGAAATCTCCCCTGCCTCCCGGACAATGGAAAGAATCTTTTGACGTTTGGCTGACATCCGAATCTTCTGGGTTGGCGTTTGCCCGGGCAGGGAAATAAATTTTTCCATTTTAATCCCGGCAGTTTCCTTTTGAAGCACGGCGGAAATCCGCACCAGGTCTTTTTTTTCAAGCCGACGCAAAGCAGCTGCCCCGGAAGGGTCCCGGCGGGCAAGGGATTTTAAAGAGACCCCGTCCTTTGCAGCGGCCAAATCCAGAACCCGGGCCTCATCATGGGGCAAGCCCGCGGCTTCAAGGGCTTGTGCGCCCTTAACCGTGACAAAGGCACAGGAGACATCCATGCAATCCAGACCGGCGGGCAGTGCCGCTTTAATGGTGTCTCCTAAAGGATAGATATAATAGCCTGCCACCCATTTAAAAAAAGCAATATCGGATTCGGGAAACAGAGGGTGATCATCCAGCAGATCCAGCACATCTTTAGTCTTATATGGCCCGCTTTCCTTTTTCTCCTCCAGGATATAACCGGTGACCCTGCGCCGTCCAAAGGGCACCAGCACCCGCATACCGGGACAGGCACCAGCCCGGAACGCATCGGGAATCCCGTAAACAAAAGTCTGGTTCACAGGCAGGGTAACAGCCACCTCAATGTAGTCTGTGGAAATCATGGGGGGCATTGTGCAGGATAAACGTGTGAATTTCAATATCCAATTAGCGGCCCCTAAATTACAGTTACCGCACTGATGCAGGGCAATGGGATGAAAGCATAGGCTCACTTTTTACGCACTCAAATGCTTTGTATAGTATGATGAAAATATCGACTCCGAGTTACATATAAAACAACACGATTCTTTACTTGACAGGCACTATTTTTTATGGATAACATTAAAAATGTTCAATTTATGTTCAGTAATTTTTCAACAAATATGACTGACTCATTCGCAAAAAGTTTAATCCTGACCATAAAGTTTTCTTAAAATGGGCCTTACCTGTTTAGCACCAACTTACGGAAACGCTACAGCACCATATAAGCGTTTATTTTTCTTAGCTTACATAACCGGACAAAGTAATGATAAATACTGAACAGATATACAACATGCTTGAAACGTGGATTACTGAAACAACAGGTATTACCCAGGTAACCCCGGAGCTTGCCCCAGAAAAGCAGGGTGACAAGGCTGTTGTTTCTATCTACCTTAAAGAGATAGCAAGCTCCGTTACAACAGGGGCAAGGCCTGTTAATAATACAGTACAGCTAATTCTGACATATCTTATCACCGCTATTTCAGATGATATTCACCTTATAAACAATACCGTAACAACACTGACAGTGGCAGCCCTTGGTCATGAAGAGATTGAAGTTGATCAAAAAGGTCTTTTACCTTCAGAATGGCAGGCACTGAACCTTACGCCCAAACCGTCCCTGTTAATAAAGATACCTCTGAACTGTGAAAAAGAGAGAAAATCTCCCGTACTGGTCCAAAAACCACATGTTCTGAAAGGTAACATTATGAAATAACAACCATGGGCTGGCCTGGTCCATCAACATCCAGACTTAACCCACAACGAGACATGGCTGATGTCGATTGTACAACGTGCAGCATAAGCAAAAAAAGGAGACTACTATGGCTTTAAGCTACCAGACCCCGGGCATCTATGTTGAAGAAACAGCATCAGGCCCAAGGCCGATTGAGGCAGTTGGTACAAGTACCGTAGGTTTTATTGGAACGGCGCCAAATGATAGCGCACATGTAAATGAGCTTGTCCCTGTAACAAACTGGCTTCAGTTTGTAAAAGAATTTGTTTCGGATGGTGATCAGAGCACTGGGCTTTCCCAGGCAGTGTTCGGTTTTTTTCAAAACTGCAGCGGCCTTTGTTATATAGTTAATGTCGGGAAAGACGGAACTCTTTCCGGAAGCAGCGCGGCCGGACGTGAGGGCCTTGACCTTTTTGAAGAAATTGACGAAATTGCCATTGTTGCTGCGCCCGGATACACGGACCCTGCATCCTATGATGCTGTTTTAACGCATTGTGAAAAAATGAAAGACAGGGTGGCGGTGCTTGACGCCCCCAAACAGGTAGCGCTGTTTAACAACCTTACAAAAGTGGCTGCACCAAAACCAACAACCGGTTCAAGTGATGGTTCGGATGATAGTCCCGCCGCGCCGGCGCCTAAAGAAAAAGGGCTGCGTGCCAGAACATCGGACAGCGGTTTTGGCGCATTTTATTTTCCTTGGCTTGTTGTAAAAGATCCGCTTTCACCTAAAAAAATGGTTACAGTCCCGCCTTCAGGGCACATCGCAGGAATATACGCAAGGGTTGATTCCACAAGGGGCGTTCATAAGGCACCGGCCAATGAACCGATCCGGGGTGCTCTGGATCTTGCTTACCGTGTCACCCGTGAGGAACAAGGAGAGCTGAACATTAACGGCGTGAACTGCATTCGGTTTTTCCCGGGTCAGGGAATCAGGGTATGGGGAGCCAGAACCCTTGCTGAAAGCAGCAGCGAATGGAAGTACATTAACGTAAGGCGCCTTTTTAACATGATTGAAGAATCCATTGCCAGAAGCACACAGTGGGTGGTTTTTGAACCCAATGATGCAACCTTATGGAATTCCATTAAACGGGATGTATCCGCTTTTCTAACCATGCTCTGGAGACAGGGTGCACTTAAAGGCACTACGCCGGAAGAAGCATTTTTTGTTAAGTGTGATGGGGAAACCAATCCTTCTGATATGATCAATGCCGGAATGGTCGTGACGGTTATAGGCATCGCCCCTGTAAAACCCGCTGAGTTTGTCATCTTTAAAATAGGACAGTCTGAAGGCGGTATAGAAACAAGTGAAGAAGAATAAACGACAAAAAAGGAGATAAAATATGCCGGCAAATGACAAAAACGATAAAACCATGGCTGTTCAAGATCCTTACAGATCATATAATTTCAAACTGTTAATCGGTGACATGACCGAAGGGCACTTTATGGAATGCAGCGGTATGGGTGTTAAAATAGAAAGCATTTCATACCGGGAAGCAGGTAACAATCAGGTTGTGAGAAAAATACCCGGTCCGGTTGAATATGGAGATATTGAACTTAAATACGGTCTTACGGATTCCAGGGTTTTATGGGACTGGTTTATGAGTGGTGTTAACGGAAATATTGAACGAAAAAATGTCTCGATCCAGCTGCTGGACAGCGCAGGAAGCCTGCCTGTGATGCAATGGGACCTGATCAATGCATGGGCCTCGGAATGGACAGGTGCTGAACTTGATGCAATGGGAAAAGAAATCGCAATAGAAAGCGTAACCCTTGTATATGAAGCGCTCCAGCGTGCAGGTCAAAGTGGTGGAAATGGTGATAAAAAGTAACGCTGGAATAAAACTGGCTTTTTTTACTGCAACGCTGTTAAAAAAAGCCTCGGATTTAATTTATAAATTTGTTGAAACATCATCCGTAAATAAAGACGCGATGGTTTTTCAAAATGAATCCGCACCTTTTTTAACTTCTAATGCGCCTCCTGCTGAGTGGGCAGAAAAGATAGCTGCAGCAGGAGAGGTTCAATGGTTTGCCTGGAGCGACCACACAGGCCTTACAACAGATACCGGACACGTTAACACACCGGATGACCCTGTCAGCAAAAAAGAAACAGATGTTCATTATACGTTTAAACCCACTGAACATATAAACGATGATGCCCAGAACGCTTTTACAAAAAAAAAAGAAAATCGTATATTCAACAAAATAACAAAGACATGGATACATCCGGGGACAAAAGAACATATAGTTTCTGAATTTCAGAACACCCCCGAGAGAGGTTGGAAACAAGACTACAGCCGAAAAGAAACACCGCCCAATTTTATAGAAAAAAAACCAGATTCTACGAACGTTTTTTTAAAAAAGACATCCCCCCAAAGCACTATTTTGTCAAAGGAAATTGATGAACCTTTTGCCAACCTAAAGAAGCCTGGGTCAGTTAAGACTGACAAAACATTTTTAAACAATAAAACTAAACCAAAAACCATTTTTTATGACAGCCATGGGCCAACCTGGCCGATCAACACCCAGACTCAACCCACAGCGCAATATGAAAGTAATTCAAAAGGTGATTTTGACTTTCGTATAAAATCTGAAAAACGTGGTGCAAATTTTAAATCCAATAGAAAATCCGGTATTCAAACCAAAACAAAAAGGCTCTTAAACAGGGATAAAAAAACTGATACTGATACGCATTTCAGGCTTATTGAAAAACAGGTTTTAAACACTAAGGACAACCAAAACCGACAAAAGCCCCATAGTTATATTGAAAACATACAAACTATGAACTCTGAAATAAAAACAAGTGCAGAGACTCACACATCTGCGTCAAAGGGTGTCTGGCCCAAACTGCCTGAAATCACTCCTCCTGCCTGGAAATACAACCCGGCAATTAACGTTTCAGAACGAATTACAATCCTTGAAACAGAACAGAAAGGGGGCTTATGGAGCGTGTAGCATTTTTAACGGAACCGGATGACCTAAGAATCAGCTGCATGCTGAATCCTGAAACAGTTACCATTAAAAGAAGTGCGGGTGTAAAAGAACGGGAATCCATCGGCGGGCATATTTCAGGCTATAACCAGAGCGATATGCCGCTGCTTTATACCGGCGGAGGCGTAACTTATATTGAGATGGAACTGCTTTTTGACATTACTATCAGAGGATCAGGGCTGATCTCCGGTGACGTAAGAGACTTTACTGCGCCCTTTTTTGAAATGGCGGAAAACAAATACGGAGGGTTCGGGTCCAAAGGTCCTAAAACAGTAAGGATGATCTGGGGCAAAAACTGGAATATTCCCGGCGTAATAACGGATATTGCAGAACGGCTTGATTACTTTACAAAGAGTGGTGTGCCAAGACGTTCCTGGGTAACGTTACGGTTACGAAGAATTAAAGATGAGTTTACCATCTCTGATCTGATTGAAAAACTAATCTGGTTAATCAACAATTCTGCCGACCTTATTGACGCACTGGACATAACCTCTCCCTATCAGCAGTCTGATATCCTTGAAGCGCTGGAAAACGAATCAATTATTACGATCTTGAATGACAGACTGGATGCCATTGCCGACCGTTATTACAACACACCATCTCTGTGGCGTATACTTGCATCATTTAACGGTATTACGGACATTGCGCAACACTATGAAAATAAATTATTAAAAATTCCACCCATAGAGGCACTGACAAAACTTTTATGAAAATATTAACAACACTTCCTGATATAGATATTGAAATAAACGGTGCACCACTGTTCCCAGGCATTGTAAAAAAAATAACGGGGATTACCGTTATTCAAAAACTTTGTGTTCCATCTGTCTGTGAGATAGAATTTTCAGATAATGAAGGGCCGGTTGTTGCTTCTGACAGTCTGGTTCCCGGTTCGGAGTTTGCAGTTACTATCCGGGGTGAGGCAGAACCTCTTTTTAAAGGTATTTTTACGGCAATTGAGTATTATTACGGCCCCCAAGGCGTTATTACAACATCAATACGGGGGTATGACCCTCTTATTGCTCTCTGTAAAACACAGCATACAACAACGTATACTCAAGTGACGGCCTCAGACATTTTTAAAGAGATGTGTGATATTCCGGTAGTGGAAAAAAGCGCCCTTACCGAATGGGAAAGAGTGGTTCAGTTTAATGAAAGCGATATTGATTTTGTTACCAGAATCTGCCGTGATTCAGGATGTTTTTTCTTCTATCATCAAAACAGCATTAACGTTTTTGATCTTTGTGTTTCTGATCCTGATTTTAATCTTACTGCCGGCCAGAACCTCCATGAATGCCGTTTTGAAGTAAACAGTTCCCGTTCATTAAAATCTGTTTACACAAATGGATGGAACCCTTTTTTGGCAGAGCTTAACGGCAGTAAAATTACAGAGTCTGTCACAGGCGCCTATATTGATTTTCAGTTAAGTAAAAATGCTGAACATCTTGCAACTGAAAAACAGCTGGTGGATATGCCTGTCTGCAACACAAGGGAGGCGGAATCACTGTCCAGGGCAGCGCTTGATATCAGCAAGGCAGGTGAAATTTCCTTCAGCGGAACTGCTGACGGCACCCCACAATTGGTTCCGGGTATAACAGTCCGTGTTGATAATGTTGCAGCTGAATTTAAAGGCGACTATAAACTTACGGAAGTCACCCATATCTTGAACTCTCAATACGGATATATTTCAAAGTTCACAACAATGCCCCCTGAAAACAGGCCTGACAAACCAGAGGCAGTAACAACTTTCGGGACGGTAACCGACATAAATGACCCTGAAAAGATTGGTAGAATAAAAGTAACCCTTGACGCTTACAATGAAACTGAAACAGACTGGCTGAATGTGGTTCTCCCCTCTTCAGGAAAAGAAAAAGGACTGGTGATGCTTCCCTGTGTCGGGGACAGGGTGCTTGTCCTTTTTATGAACGGCAACCCCGGCAGAGGCCTGGTTTTAGGCGGAGTTTCCACTGATCCAGACAGCTCACACGGATGGGGAATTGATTCCGGCAGGGTCAACAATTTTTCATTTATCTCCCCTTCAGGCCAGAAAATAGTTTTAAATGATACAGAACAAACCATTGCGCTTGAAAACAAACCCGGCAGCTCTATAACACTTGGACCGGAGCGTCTTGAAATCAATTCAAAAACCGATGTAATCATTGAGGCGAAGGGAAAAACCATAACCATTAAAGGCGCGAACATAGATTTTACCAAAGGATGATCATTTGAATTTTATACTTACTGAAAATGCAAAACTTGTATGTAAACATGAACTCGGTACTGTTGGAATAGCGCCCTCACAAGATTTTGTTACGATTAACAAAAACAAAATCCTTGTTGAACCTGACACCATCGGTAAGCCCGTTGCAGGCTGCCCCAATGTGGGCGCTGCCATAAAACCCTGCACATCGACGTTAACAGTTTCTCAAGGCTATTCAGACTTTATCAAAATAAACGGCAGACGTGTTTGCCTTGCTTCCCTGAAGGGTATTACAGACGGAACACCACCGGGGGGGGTAGAATATATAGTCAGGAATCCCGGTCAGACACTTGCCGGCGTCAAATAGGGGGCAAATGAATGAAACGTTTTAATGCGTTTAAGTTTAATTTTTCATCTGAAAAAAATATAGCTCTGAAACAGGCTTTTGCCAAGGGCCTTAGTATTTCAGATATGGGAACACTTCAAATGGTTGATGGAAGCAATTCCATCAGGCAGTCGATATTAATGATTCTTTCAACAGTACCGGGTGAACGTATCATGCGTCCGGATTACGGATGTGAACTATACAAACTGACCTTTTCACCCAATGATGAAACAACCGCAGGTCTTGCTATTCATTATATAAAAAAGGCAATTGCAAAATGGGAAAAAAGAATAGAAATCACCGGTATTGATGCGGCTCCCAATGCTGAATATGACGAAATTCTCGATATTACAATGTCATATACAATTAAAAAGAACCTTAACGAAGATCATTTAACCTACTCTTTTAATTTGGAAGGTTCTACTCGATGATCAAGTTTTTGTTAATTTGCCCAACTTCGACGTTGGAAAAAATTTTTAATCCTCAAAATATGTTGTATATTCCTCCGGTTAAAAATTGTTTCCGCCTTGAATTTGAACAAATTCCCTAAAAACTTGCTGATCGAGTTATAGTAACTGATGTAAAACAGAAACACAGGAGCAGATATGTCACTAATATCACCAAACCTTGACGACAGGCGATTTGATGACCTTATGGAAGAAGCGTTAAAAACGATAAGGAACACCTGCCCTGCGTGGACTGATCTTACGCCTTCCGATCCCGGTATTGTTCTTCTGGAATCATTTGCCCACCTTACGGAAACAATGATCTACAGGTTAAATAAAGTCCCTGATAAAGCTTATATTGCGTTTTTGAATCTTCTTGGAGTTAAACTTTTCCCACCGTCTTCTGCTGCTGCCGTATTGACATTTTCCTTAACGATGCCCCAAAACAGCGATGTGGTTATTCCTTTGCGTACAAGGGTCACAACAAAATCAACGGGGTCCGATCAGCCGCCGCCGATTTTTTACACCAATGAAAAAGCCATTATAAAAAAAGGGAAACTGTCTGTTAATGTAACAGCCTCCCACTGCGACTTTCACGACGGTGAACTGATTGGCAAAGGGACAGGTAGACCGGGTTTAAAGCTTACGTTGAAAAATGCTCCTGTTGCAGTTGCATCTGTGGGACGGCATGATTTTATTGTGGGGGTGGAAACACCGGACGATGAACTTGAAGAACGCACCCCTGCGATAAAATTTCAGGGAAAAACATACAGGATCTGGAATGAAACTGAGAATTTTACCGGCAGTTCAGAAACCCCGTACATTTATACGGTCGACAGAACAAACGGGACTGTTTCCTTTGCCCCTGAAATTAAATCCGGCAAAGGCGACTCAACAAAAATTTTAGGAAATGTTATTAAAGACGGACATGAGGTAAGAGCATGGTATACCTCAGGCGGCGGACCCGGGGGTAATATTGGCCCTGGCACGCTTACAAAACTCAAAGATCCTATTCAGGGCATAAGCGTAGCAAACACGTTTGCCGCCACCGGCGGGCGTGAACAGGAATCTATTAAAAATGCGATCTTAAGGGGCCCCAGGGAGCTGCACTCCCTGGAAAGAGCTGTTACGGCAGAAGATTTCGAACTGATCGCCCTGAAAAGCTCCGGGGGAGTTATAAGGGCAAAAGCCTTTACAAAAGCCGCACTTTGGGCACATGCACAACCGGGAACTGTTGAAATACTCATTGTACCCAATATTTCTGAGAATAGAGACAACGTTTCCCTTGAAATACTCAAAACAAAAGAAAACAATGAGATACTGAGCCAGATACAAAATGCCCTTTTAAACAGAATGCCCCTTGGAACAACCTGCCTTGTCAACTGGGTCCGGTATAAAACTGTAAATGTTAAGGCAAACGTAACTGTCCACAGGGGGCAAAACCCCAATGCGGTAAAGCAGCGTGTGGAAGAAAGACTCTATAAAACAATCAATCCCTTGCCGGACAATTCAGGGGGAACGGGCTGGTCATTTGGAAAGCCCCTTAGAATTTCAGATGTTTATGACATCATTTTAAAAGAACCGGGGGTAAGTTATGCAGATAACGTCTTTTTCAGTGTGGATGATGTACCAAACGGAAAAATCACCTCTGTGGTGGAAGACCATTTCCAGAAAAACACCTGGTATGCTTCAGAGACAACAACCCTTTACAGAACAATGAATAACGGTAAAGGCTGGGAGGCTGTTCTACAACTTACAAATGATATGAATACAATATGGTCTGTA